>JAQWOT010000304.1 GCA_029245725.1 SAR324 cluster bacterium
TCGGACTCCTCCAGGATTGAGTACCGCATCTGATCGACCATGAATGACAAATCCGTCTTGGGCTGTTCTTTCAGCATAATCACCATGCGTCCAGACCCCATCAAATCTTTCAAAATAGGCTGAACGATATCTTTTTTGATCAGGATCATCCCAGAAAGCAATTGGCATAGCAGGAAAAGGTTTTGTACAAACCAACTCGCCTTTTTGTTCTTGAACTGGTTTTCCCTCTTCATCAAAAATGTCAACAGCCAACCCAAGGCCAGCCCCTTGCAGTTGGCCCCGATAGACTGCCCTGACAGGGCAACTAAGCATAAAACAGGACACAATGTCAGTTCCTCCTGAGATTGACCCTAGAAGAACTTCGGCTTTTAATTTGTTATACACATAATCAAAAGATTCATGAGCTAGTGGAGAGCCTGTTGAAAGAATTGCTCTTAATTTCAATAACTTCATATTCTCAGGAGTCTGCCATTTTTGTTTTTCTAAGGCTGAAATGTATTTTGCGCTGGTGCCGAAAATAGCCCAATCATCTTGTTCACACATTTCCCAGAGCGTCTTCGCTCCTCTTGAAAAAGGAGACCCGTCATAAAGAACAATTGTAGCTTTTGATGCAAGGCCAGTAATCAGCCAATTCCACATCATCCACCCGCACGTGGTGTAGAAAAAAAGCCTTTCATTAGCTCTTAAATCTACGTGATATTGATGCTCCTTCACCAATTGAATGAGGGTTCCCCCATGACTATGCAGAATACATTTTGGCTGACCAGTGGTACCTGAACTATAGAGAATAAAAGCTGGATGCAGAAATGGAGTGTCTTCAAAAAACAATTCAGTATCCAAAGGTGCTGGCTCAGGAAAATCAAGCGAAGTTAATTTTAGCTTCGAAAACTCAGTCCCCGCTACAGCCTCTGTACCAGGGAAATGAATGAGATGCGTGACGGACGGTAGTTCCTGACAGATCTCGATTATCCTTTCAGTGAGATCAATCGGCTTTTTATTGTAGCGAACCGAGCAACCTGCAACGATCACCTTCGGTTTTGTTTGCCCAAACCGATCAAGCATCCCCTGTACACCAAAGTCTGGAGAACAAGAGGTCCAGATCGCTCCCAAAGAAAGGGTTGCCAAAGCTGCGATCACAGCTTCAGGGCCATTGGCCACATAACCACCAACCACGTCTGAAGCCATCACACCAGCTTCCCTAAGTACCTGCTGAAAACTCGCAACACTTGCTCTCAATTCCCCCCAGTTCAATTCTCTGCGAAGACCTGTTTCATCGTGAGAGATTATGGCAATTGCCTCATCATTTTGGTCGTGGTTCAGGCAGTTTTTTGCAAAATTGATCCTTCCTTTTGGGAAAAATTTTGCTCTAGGCATCAACTGGGGATTTTCCAAAGCTACTTCGCCGTGAACTCCCTGAAGTCCCATATCCTCCCAAATTGTTCGCCAAAAAATTTCTTGATTTTCTATACTGAACTTATGCAGTTCACTGTAATCATTTAGATTGATAGAATTTTCAGCGGAGATTCTTTTTCGCAATTGCTCTATTCGACTTTGTAGAACAAACTCAGGTGATGGACTCCAAATTGGATTCATTTTCTTCTCACTGAATTTAATTTAATCAATAATTTCAATTTTTTAATTATAAGATAATACCAGAAAAGGTATGTGATTATTCACTTAAATTTAATCAAGCCCTAAGAAATCACAAATCCAAGAATTAATATGTACCAAATTTCAGAGACCGTAGCGGAAATATGGAAAACTGCTGTTGATGATCCAGACCGCCAGATCATTGCCTTAACTGGAGCAGGTATTTCAGCAGAAAGTGGGATCCCCACTTTTCGAGGAGAAGATGGTTACTGGAAAATTGGATCGATGAATTACACGCCAATGGAAATAGCGACAGTTGATAAATTCCGCAACTATCCATGGGAGGTTTGGCATTGGTATCTGACCCGAATTTATAAGCATCGTTCAGCTCAACCAAATGATGGGCATCGTGCTTTAGTGGAACTTGAGCAGCTTCTCGGTGAAAGATTTCAATTGATTACCCAAAACGTAGATGGCCTCCATCTCAAAGCAGGCAATAGTCCTGAAAAAGTCTACGAAATCCATGGCAATTTGAATTATATGCGCATCTTTGATTCAAGCTGGCCAAGTTTGCTGCCAATGCCAGATTTTGTTGAAGAACTTGATCCGAAGGAGCCTCTACCTGAAGAGGTAAAATCTAAACTCCGTGACGAACCAGGGAATCTGATGCGGCCACACGTTCTTTGGTTTGATGAAATTTACAATGAGGAACTGTACCGCAGTGAAAGTGCTTTAAAAGCTGCACAGGAGGCAGATCTTCTATTAACAATCGGAACCACCGGCGCTACTTCACTTCCAGCTGTGATTCTCAAAACTGTTGCTCAGAATGGAGGAATGATCATTGACATCAATCCTGAAGTAACTTGGTTCTCCGATTATGCGATGATCTCCGGTGGTTACCATCTGAAGGGCCCAAGCGGTGTTTTCTTGCCAAAGCTAATGAAACTTGTCGGGTGAGCAAACATGCTCTTTTTCGCTTGATAGAATGCATTTCCTTGCTGGCGAGTGCTTCCTGAATTTCAATAATGACCTGTTCAGCTTTTTCAACTCTGAGGTGGCGCCAAAGAATGCTCTTCGTGATTCTTTGGCTGCGAAAGCCGAGGGCCCATGCAGAATGCTTACGTACCAGTTCTTCTTCATCTTTTAGGCCTATTAGCAGACCAGATAGGGCTTGCGGGTGAGAACAAGCACTCAATGCGGTCACAACGTTTCTAAGTAAACCCCTTCGCTTCGTACGTTTGACCGCACTTTTTCTGAACTGCTTCGAAAATTCCTCTTGCTCTAGTCGAACCCAATCCCAGAGTTTTCGATCTTTTAAACCATTTCGAGCCTTCCAAGTGGAATCAGATGTTTTGGGTGCTTTACGATTCCAAGGGCAGACTTCCTGGCAAATGTCACATCCGAAAATCCAGTTCTGTAGTTTCGACCTATATTGCTTTGGGATCGTATTTTTTAATTCAATCGTCAGGTAAGAAAGACAACGTCGTGCATCCACTTGCCGATCAGAGACGATTGCTCCAGTCGGGCAAGCTTCGATACAACGAGTACAAGATCCACAATCAATCCCTGAAAAAGGCTGATCAGGAGGAATTTTTGAGTCAATTAGAACTTCTGCCAGTAACAACCATGATCCAAGTTTTGGATGAATCAGATTGCTATGCTTTCCAAACCAACCGAATCCAGCTCGCCAAGCCAACTCTCTTTCCAGAAGTGGCCCCGTATCGACATAGACACGTGTCTGCTCAAAACCTGAAGCCAGCCCTTCGCTCAAAAGCCACTTTCTAAATTCTTCCAAACGCTCTTTGAGAATCAGGTGATAATCATCTCCCAACGAGTAACGACTAAACCGTCCCCGACTCGAATCCTGAAATTTTATCGTCGGGGTGTCATCATGAAAATAATTGCAAGCAACGGAAATGACGGTTTGAGCGCTTTCCAAGACGTTTTGAGAGGAAGTCTTTTGAGCTGCATGTTTGTGGAGATAGTTCATCTCTCCAGCAAACCCTTCCTCAAGCCACGCTAAATAACTAGAATGGGTCATATTGTCAGCAGCACTTGTAAAACCGACCCAATCAAAACCAAGCGACAAGCCCTGTTTACGAATCTTTTCTCGAAGTTGAACATCTGCTTCATTGAAATTTGGGGCTTCTTTCAAATTCTTATTCATTAAACAAATGTTTGATATTTTTTGGTCTTTTGAAGCGTTACTGTTTTTAGGATGTCTACCTTGGTACCTGGTAGCCTGGGGGATTTGGCTGTCTTTAAAACACGTTCAGAGTCTTCCCTCAATCTCATCAGATGGAGATAGAATTCACCCTAGGCTTAGTGTAATCATCGCTGCTCGAAACGAGGCACACACAATTGAAAATGCTTTGAAATCAGTTTTAGCCCAAAAGTATCCAAACCTTGAGATTATCCTGGTTAATGATCGATCTACAGATGGAACTGATGAAATTTTGGCAAAACTTGGTGAAAAAGATTCGCGAGTCTTGATTCACCATGTTGAAGAATTACCTCCTGAGTGGCTTGGGAAAGTGCATGCCATGCACCAAGGTTTCTTCAGATCGACGGGGGAGTGGTTGTTATTCACTGATGCGGACGTGCATTTCGAAAAAGGATGTATAGATCGGATCATTGACGTAGCTGAAAGAAGCTCAGTCGATTATCTTTGCGTCGTACCCGAAGTACAAGCACGACAAAGCATTTTGAGAGCTCTGTACACCGTTTCCCTTAGCGGTTTTTTTCTCGCTACTAGAATCTGGGAGGTCAAAAACCAAAATTCCTTTGTTGGAGTAGGGGCTTGTGGCGTTGTCAGACGTTCTCAATTGGCAAAAAGCCCTGGTCTTTCGTGGCTCAAAATGGAGGTTGTGGACGACTTAGCATTGGCTCAGTTGGTATGGCAGGCTGGAGGTATACTTGATGTCTACTGGGGACGCGAGTGCCTCGGGGTAGAGTGGTATCCAAGTATGGGAGATTTGATAAGAGGACTTGAGAAAAATTTATTTGCAGGTGCCCAATATCAATATTGGCGAGCATTCCTGGGAATCAATGGGATCCTGTTTGTTGCTTTTGCCCCTTGGCTTTCTATTCTTTCTGGAGATTGGTTGTTAAGTCTCGCTGCTGTTGGGGCTTTTTCAGGATATTGGCTCGCTTGGATCTCTGGAGATAAAGCCCAAGGGGTCGGGTGGTTGGAGAGGCTTCTCAGTCCATTACTCCTTTTCGTGATCGTTTGGGCCTTAGCCCGTTCCACTTTTAGCACTTGGCGACAGGGGGGTATACAATGGCGAGAGACTTTTTATTCCATTAAAGCCTTGAGACGCGGACAGAGATTAAAATTCTAGTTTCCATTTGCTAATTCCGCTTTTATGGTTGGCAGAAGCGCTTTCATTGCCTCATAACCGGCCTGAATAGCAACATTTCTTTCTGCAAAGCTTAGAAAGTCTTTAGGCTCGAAATCCGGCCGTAGTAACCAGTCTGCTTCTGCCAACTCATTTTTGTTGCCGCTACACATTTGCAGTCGAAAAGCCTGTGTAGTGGTCCAAAATGCATTTTCACTGATAGGATAGCCTCTTCCACAAAAGGTATCGATAGCAAGTACTCTGTGAGCTCCAAGTGCCCTGGCAAATCGGACAGGGACGACAGAGAGCACTCCACCATCCACCCAGATTTCTTGATCAACTTTCACTGGGACAAAAGTTCCTGGAATGCTTGATGAAGCCTGCACAGCCTCCCCTGCTTTGCCCTCAACAACGAGTAGTAGTTGACTGTCCACCAGTTCTGTGACTGCAACTCCTACCTTTTTTGGAAGTTGACTCAAAAGTTTGTTTCCCAAGATCTGATTGATCCATAAAGCTAGTTTTCTACCTTGAATCAAGCCGTTCAGGCTAATCACCGGATCCGTAACATCCCACCTTTCAAGCTTGATCATTTCCTGCTGTATTTGCTGAAGAGGAAGCTCAGAGGCATACAAAACGGCAGCGATGGCACCAGCTGAGGTTCCAGTCACAATCTCCACCTGAACCCCTGCTTCCTCTAGCGCCTGAATCACCCCAAGATGAACAAATCCCCGCACTCCACCACCACCAAAAGCGATTCCTAATTTTACTGTCTTATTATCTTGGGGGGGATAAATTTCCTGGATTTCTTCCAAGGTTTTTCCTTGAAGTGAGTCGTAACGATTTTCTTGAACACACCCAGTCCAAATTAGCGCAAGACTCAAGAAAAGCAGGATATTCAGTCGCATGGATTCAATAGATGCTTGAATATTGGCATTTACGAAACTAACTCAAGCAAGCTTAACAAGGAAGGAGGATGGAGAGAAGTTTTGGGTCTTTAAATCAGATTCTTTCTCCGGTTTGATTCGAAAACAAGAAGCATTTGCTAGCTTCAAACTGTACCCCAACAGCTTCATCGATGTTTATTTTGAATTCTTTAGGGCCTCGTATCGTTAGCCGATCTGGCCCAACGTTGATGGTGGTAAAAGTCGATTCACCTGTCAACTCATGGGCGTAAACTGTTCCCTGAAGAACTCCTTTTTGCGCAGCACACAAAATTAAATCTTCAGGACGAATTCCAAGAGTTGCTTCTTCCAGGTTTGCTTCGTGGTTGATAGAGATTGAAAAATTTGGATGCTGAAAGTTGTTATCTTGGAGTTTACCTTTCATTAAATTCATTGGCGGAGATCCAATAAATCCTGCAACGAAAAGATTTGCAGGATCATTGTAGATTTCTTCAGGTGGTCCCAGTTGCGAAATGATTCCATGATCCATCACTGCCACACGATCCGCCAGAGTCATTGCTTCAATTTGATCGTGTGTTACATAGACAGTTGTGATCTTTAGTTCATGCTGTAAATGCTTCAGTTCTGCACGCATTGTCACACGAAGTTTGGCATCAAGATTCGAAAGAGGCTCATCCATCAGAAAAACTGTTGGAGTCCTGACGATTGCTCTGGCCAAGGCAACTCTTTGACGTTGACCTCCGGAGAGTTCTCTGGGCTTGCGTTCGAGCAAATGATCCAATTGAACTTTTTCAGCAGCTTGCTGCACTTTTTCTGAATGCAGAGACTTGGAAACTTTACGGACTTTCAGTGGGTAGCGAATATTTTCATAAACGGACAGATGTGGATACAGACCATAATTTTGAAAGACCATTGCTACATCACGATCCTTTGGAAGGTCGTCATTGACTTTACGTTCGCCAATAAAAACCTCTCCAAGGGTTGGTTCTTCGAGGCCGGCAATCATTCTCATCGTGGTTGTTTTACCACATCCTGAGGGCCCCAACAGCACCAAAAATTCCTGATCCTCAATCAATAGGCTTAGATCTCTGACTGCAACAAATTCATTCCAGCGCTTCGTAATACCTTTTAAGGTCACAGATGCCATCAGTAAGTCCTACTTATCTCACTGCGCCAAGGGTCATACCTTGGACAAAATGTTTCTGAATGATCATTGCCAACCCAAACATTGGCAGCATGATTAGAATGCCAGCCGCAGAAATGAGATGCCACAGGACGCCCTCCTCAGCGTGAAAAAGTGATAAGCCCACCGGCATCGTAACCGCCTTGCTGTTGGTAATGATCACAGCAAAAAGAAATTCATTCCAAGCCAGAATGAAACAGAAAATTGCAGCCGTTAAGATTCCGGGCAAAGCCATTGGCAAAACAATATTCCAAATCACCTGAAGCCGACTCGAACCATCAACTAGGGCAGCTTCCTCAGTATCCAAAGGAATGCCATCGATGAATCCTTTGATCATCCAAATAGCAAAGGGGAGGATCAACGACAAATTAACTAGGACTAAGGCAAGCCTTGTATCAAGCAAACCCAAATCTCTAAACAGAAGGAAGTAGGGAAGAACAATAACGACGGCTGGTACAAACTGAGTAGATAAGATCATCAGGAACATCGTGCGCTCGAATCGCAGCCGAAATCTTGAGAAGCTGTAAGCTGCCATTGTTGCCATTGGAATGGCAACAATAACGGTTGTTCCGGCAACTATTGTGGAGTTGAGAAGTTTTTCGTGGAGATTGTATGGGGAACGGAAAATTTCGTTGAAGTTGGCAAGTGTTGGAGTGAAGAGAAGCTTGAGTTGGAAAACATCAACTTGTTGTTTGAAAGCTCCGGAGGCAATCCAATAAATTGGAACGAGGATAACTACCGCAGCGCAAAGAATTAGCACAAATTGAAAAAGATCCGCTACTTGCTTTCTAATTGTGTTGCCCATCAGCGTTTCAGGAAAACAAGTTTCATGTAAAGCCAGGTCAACCCTAGCATTGGAATCACCAAAAGATAGGAAACTGCTGAGGCGTAGCCCATATCATAGTACTTGAACCCGTGGAAATAGATGTAATGAGCGAGGGTTTGAGTGGCATTACCTGGCCCTCCATTAGTCAACATGTAGACCTGATCAAACATCTTCAGGGAGAAAATACTCTTCAGAATAATCCCTACTGCCAGAACGGGTATCAGAGCTGGCAAAGTAACATCTACAAATACTCTCCAACTGGAAGCCCCATCAATCATCGCTGCTTCTTGAGCGTCCCGGGGCACGTTAGCCAACCCTCCTATGAATACAAGCGTCAAGTAGGGTGTCCAATGCCAAACGTCACTACCAATGATTGCAATTAGAGCCAGGGTAGGGTCTCCAAGCCAATCCACATCTGCCAAACCTGGCACTAAGGCACCAAAGAGAGCCTGAAACAATCCAAAATCAGGTTGGAACATGAACCGCCACGAAATTCCAATCAGCGCAGGACTCATGGCGAATGGAAGAATGAGCAGTGTCCTAACAGTCAATCGGAACTTACCCCCTGGAGCAAGCAGAAGAGCCAACCCCAAAGCCAAACCGACAGACACAATTACTGAAGCGAACATAAAAATGGTTGTGACCTGCACGGAATTCCAGAGTAGGTCATCTTCTAGGGCTCGCTGGTAATTCTCCAAGAGGTAGGGCCAGGTTTCCCAGCCATCAAATTCTGGTTCCCAGAGAGGTCTCGACTCACGAGCTCGACTGAGTTTCCATTCTCGAAAGCTGAGCCAGAATGATTGGAGCAGTGGCCAAAAGGACGTAACCAACACCAATACCAATGCTGGTAAAACGAATAGGTATTTAAGGTGTCGGTCACGCATTTTAAGACCGAATCAGTAACCAGCTCTTCGTAAAATACGTTCTGCTCGTTGGCCTGCTTCTGCCATCAATTCCTCGACATTACTCCCCGTGGAGGCTTTTTGAATCGCATTTGAAAGCAAGTCTCCAATTTCAGGCCATTCAGGGATCTGAGGCATGATGTCAGAATTCGCAAGACTCAGAGCTGCGGCTTGCTGAATGTTGTCATTCGCAGCATTTACCTCAGGATCTACAAGGCTCTGCTTGTGGGTAACGACATTGTTCACGATTGCCTCACCCGCGACCTCTCGTTCAATGGCATTTCTTCGGTCAAGCTCTGGATTGGAGAGCCACTTCAAGAACTCCCAGCTTGCCTCCTGGTTCTTTGAATGCTTCGAAATACTGAAAGGCATGCTGATCGCGTAAGTTACCGTTTCCCCCTTGTAGGAAGGCATCCCTGTGAAAGCAACCTGCTCCTTCGACAAAGTAGACTGATTGGGGTTGTAGAATCCACTATAAGCCCACCACCAAACTGGAATCATAGCTGCTTTCCCTTGCGAAAATTGGATCCTTGCATCCTGTTCCACATTCGAAACAGCACCCTCCCCACAGATATCGTCAGAGGTATGCATTTCGATGTAGTCTTTGGTTGCTTGAATCGCTGTAGGCGTAGTCCAGGCGGGTTTCATTTGACTGTCGAAAACATCCCCTCCGGCTGCCCAGAGGTAGTTCAACCAAATAAACAGGTTTTGTCTGTTGCCATCAGCCCCATAGTAACAGGCGAGTCCCCCAATTCCCTCTTTCTCCTTGATCATTTTCCCCGCGCTGACGACATCAGACCATGTCTTTGGTTCACTGATTCCATGTTTGGTGAACAGATCCTTGCGATAAAACATCAACTGGGGATGAGCGCGCAATGGGAATCCTAAAGTTTCTCCTTTGAACATCGCGCTCTTTTTAAAGGCTTCAGGATAGCGATCCATGCTTATGCCGTCTTGTTCCAACCATTCATCGATTGGTTGCAGCCAATAGGCATTTGCAGGCCCCCAAGAATCTAAATAGTTCACCACATCAAAATTACCATCAGCTGCTACTCCAACACTTGCCACCTTCTCTTGAAGGGTGACAAATGGGATATGTGCCCAATTAACAGCAATACCTGTTAGGCTTTCAAACTCTTCATCGCGCAAC
>JAQWOT010000305.1 GCA_029245725.1 SAR324 cluster bacterium
CTTGTCAAGGTCAACACGGAGATACATCAAGAAATCGCGATGCATTTTCAAATTCGCAGTATTCCCGCTGTGAAACTCTTCATTGATGGAGAAGTAGTCAATGAATTCACCGGTGCACTACCAGAATCATCCATTCACCAGTGGTTGGAGCAAACGCTACCGGGAAATAGTGGCAACAACCAACTTCTGGAGTTTGCCAAAGAAGCACTGGAAGTAGGAGAAGTGGATCAGGCCCTGCTCGCTCTGAAACGTATATTGAATGAAGAACCAGATCATGATGAAGGAAGAACGCTACTTGCTCGAATTTACTTGGTTTCTCAAGATGAGGATCTCCAAAAGCAAGCGGTGGTGTTGATTGAGTCCATAGGACCCGATTCTAAATTCTTTGATGTTGCGGAGGCTCTTCGAATGCTGGTGGGGATGTTGGATGATGAGTTCCTGCAAAACCTGCCAGCTAGTCCAAATCAAGTTCTAATGAAAGAGGGGATTAATGAATTAAGACGAGGGCGCTTTGATCAGGCTCTCAAGCATTGGATTGAAGCTCTGAAGAAAGAACGGGAAGAACAGGAATATCGTGAAGTTGCCCGGAAGGCATGTGTTGCCACTTTTAAATTTCTTGGAGAAGACAGCGAAGTTACCCAACAGTACCGGCCTGCGTTCTCTAGTGCGTTCTATTCCTAATTTATCTGGTGAGTTGGTAAGGATTGCCCGACTCACCAGATAGCAGTTCAGCCTTGAGGCTTTACCTGTCGGGGAATCATTAGATTTTCCACCCTTGGTGCAGCCAGCATTCCCGCTGACATCCCAATCACGAAAAGGATTGGGTTAATATTTCCTGAAAATATGGAGGTCAACCCAGGTCCAGGACAGAAACCGCTCAATCCCCAACCCAATCCAAAAATCACCGCTCCGATTACCAACGGTCGATCAATCACCTTAGACGTTGGGAGCTGAAAAAAACTCGTAAAGCGAGGTTGTTCATTCCTTAAAATCAGGCGATAGAGCAGCATATACACACCCGTTCCTCCACCCATCACAAAAATCAGGCTTGGGTCCCAGTTTCCAGTAAAATCCAGGAAACCAATCACTTTACCAGGTTGGGTCATCCCACTGATGGCTAGTCCAATTCCAAAAACGAAGCCTACTGCAAGGCTTATTAAGTTTTCACGACTACGCAGCACCTCAATCATAACAAGCCTCCTAATAGATGATTGGTGATCCAAACCATTCCGATTCCAGCAGCTATGAATATTCCGACCGAGGCCATCGAACGCAAAGAGAGTCTGCCGATTCCACAAATGCCATGTCCACTGGTGCAACCACTCCCAATTCGAACCCCAATACCAACGAGAAGACCTGCCAACAAGGTAGTGACCATGCCCCGTTCAGCAGTATCCACAAACATCTCCGGTGAAACCAGCACCATCACGAGGCCGGCCAAAACCATCCCTCCAATGAACATTGCTCGCCATGCGATTCCACCTGACTGGGGGACCAGAAGACCACGAAAGATGCCGGAGATCCCTGCAATTTTTCCG
>JAQWOT010000306.1 GCA_029245725.1 SAR324 cluster bacterium
CCCTTTTTCAAACCGTACAGCCATCAGCGCGATTATCACAGTCAGCACTCTCGTTTTCCTTTTATTGTTGTGGTTGCTCTATTTCAAGGAGAGTAGTGGCACTGAGACAGAAATGGATTTGAGCTTTATGCCTGCGCTCAACGCTTTGCTGAACTCAGCTTGCGCACTTTTTCTTGCTCTGGGAGTCATTGCGATCAAGCAAGGAGACAAGGAGCGTCATTGGCGAATGATGCTGACAGCACTGGGGTTTTCTGCGGTTTTTCTAGTTTCCTACTTGGTCTATCACCATTTCCAAGGAGACACTCCCTTCGAAGGTACCGGCTTCATCAGACCAATTTATTTCTTCATCTTAATCAGCCATATTGTTCTTTCCGCTGTTATGCTGCCCATGATTTTCACAACTCTCTATTTTGCTGCCACAAATAACTTCACTTCTCACCGCCGACTGGCAAGATACACTTTCCCGGTCTGGATGTATGTTTCGGTTACCGGGGTTTTGGTGTACCTAATTCTCTATCATTGGCCCACCGCTTAAATAATTATGATGGTTCCATCTGAACCATCAACTGTCGAAATAGTCCAAAAGTCTTCCAATTTAATGCCCAAACGCGATCGCGGTCCGGTTTTTACTCCTCTAGAATCCCGCAGTATTCTAAGCCTCAGCAGCATCATGTTTTTTCGGATGTTCGGGCTCTTTCTTGTACTTCCGGTCTTCAGTTTATTAGCTCAAGAGTTGGAAGGTGCTACTCCATTGTTGATCGGACTCGCCTTTGGTGGGTACGGGTTGACTCAAGCCGTGCTTCAAATTCCATTCGGCATTTGGAGTGATCGCATAGGTAGGAAACCAGTCATCATGGCTGGTCTTTTATTGTTCATTATTGGCAGCCTAATTGCCGCTTTCACTGACAATATTTATTTGATGATCGTTGCGCGCTTGCTACAGGGAGCAGGTGCCATCAGTTCTGCTGTCTTTGCTTTGATTGCAGATCTGACGAGACCCGAAATACGAACTAGAGCAAACGCTGGCATCGGTGCAAGCATTGGAATAGCTTTCGGGGGGGCTTTTTTCATAGCTCCGTTCTTAGGTGGTTTTGCGGGATTATCCGGGATTTTTGGTCTCATTACTCTAATGGCAACGATTGGCTTATTCATTCTTTGGCGATTCGTTCCTGAACCAGAAAAGCCCTTCAGAACCCCAAACACCCCAACCCTAGAAATAATCAAATCTGTATTGGTCTTGCCTTCTATTCGAACAATTGATTTCGGGGCATTTGTTTGTAGCACAGGACTCTCAGCCATTTTTTTCATGATTCCAATCCAACTTGCAGAGCAAGGTTGGAAAAGCTCTGAGCTATGGCAAATTTATCTTCCGATGCTGTTGAGTGGGGGCTTGATCATGGTCGGAGCAGCGATTGTAGCAGAAACTAAAAATCGCTTCCGCGAAGTGATGTTTCTAGGAGTTGTTTTTTTGATAGCCTCTGTTTTCTGTTTGGCTTTTTTTCATGAGTTTCAGGACAAATCCTTACTAATTGCAGGACTATTCCTGTTCTTCATGGGCTTTAATGTTTTTGAGCCGCTCTTCCCTTCGCTCGTTACTAGGCTTACAAACCCAACAACCAAAGGTACTGCTAGTGGTGTTTACAATTTTTGCCAGTTTGTAGGTCATTTTGCTGGAGCAGCAATTGCTGGAATCTTCTACTCTACCAATCTGCTTTTTCTGCTGGGCTTGCTCCTGATGATAAATCTAAGTTTTCTCTTTCTTCTCTACAAAGACTTCCAGAATCCTACACCCCGTCAGAAATGATCTGCAATAAACCTATCTGATTCAGAGATAGTTTGTTCGTATAGAGTAACTGGATGAATTCAGGGGTCTTGTGGGACTGCACGCTTGAGAGCGTGACTTACTGGAGTTTGGCCTCAAAAGACCAAGCTCAAGCTTTGTTCAGAGTAATGAAGCGGGGTAATTCAGGCGTTTGTAGGTCGTGGATTTATCGGAGAAGGCTCCACTGAATCTTGGGGAGGCATTGTGGATTTCGCGGCAGATGTCGCGATTGATTCCCGATTACTCTCAGGAGTTGGTGGCTGGGTTTGTTGTGAAGTCACAGGAGCGCTACTGGCTACCGAAGGCTGCACTGCGCCCTTGTTGCCATAGGTCTGCACTTTGCGACTTGGATCAATCAATTCAACGAATTGTGGTTGTCTCAACAATTCAAAAAACTTAAAGCTCGCTTGTCCATCCGTTAGTTTATCTTCAATTCTATCGATCAACTCCTCAGCATTCTTGACATTCAATGATTTGACTTCAGGAATCCTCAGCAACAGAGCTTTCTCATGATCATTCATTTGAGCAACCTGCTTCTCAAGTCCTTGAATGAAACCCTGAATGGCGGGTTCAGGTAGGCTGTCCTGCCGAGCATTCAAATTTTCCAGACGAGAAATAATCTTCAGATAAGCTGACATCTCCTGTAGCTGGGCCGATTTTGGAATTTCTCCCAAAGTGTTCAATGCAACCGTTTTCGGAGCAGAAACATTTTCGACTTTCGAATTCTGGGAAGCTTTCTGCTCTCCATTTCCGCTGACAACTGACTGTTTGACTTGCATCTAAACCCAATTACTAATGTTGATTGTGATTAATTGAACCTCCTGATCTGCGATTCAATTCCTGCGCCAGTAGACTAGTATTTTACGGGTTCAAATGGTGTAAAGCGTGTTCGGTTTGTCATCCATCATTAGTTCAAAAGCTCTTGGCTCTTTTCAAACACCTATGTTAATGTCAGAGAGTTTTTCTGCTATAGCCGGAAGTTTTCTGGTTCCTGTATCGCCTCAATCAATTCATACGACATGACCACAGAAGAAAACACCCAGGAAAATCCGGATCAAGATCCACAAAAGCTCCTGCACCAAATGGAAGAGGCTGCCTGGCGTCAGGGACAGCCGGGTCTAGAATTTTTCTTCTCATATCTGATGGTTGAGATCAAATTTCCCAACAACAATGACGATTCAACTTGGGAATTGAACACTCGGGGCCTGGACATTGATGCTCTTAGAAAAGCGCTCCAGAGAGAACAGGACATGATGCAGCAGGTCCTGCAAAGTGATTCCTTACCTTGGGTGAAATTTGGAATGGAGACTAAACTTGTCAACGCTGCTGAAGTTCAAGATTACCCCTACAATTTTGCAGATCTGATCTTTGTGAGCTTATCACTCCCCGCTTGGGTGATGCCACCTCAACGACCAAAACTCCTGGCAAAGCTCAGAAATATTCTTGTGCTCTATCGAAATAACAATCCGGATGCAATCATTGTTACGATAACGAAGCACGCACCTTTTCGACTTAAAGATCGACTCTCCTACCAGTGGGGAGAACTAAGTCGTGAATTGGGGGGAATTGGGAACAAGGGTGCTATTACTCGTCTCGTTGCCCAGCAACTGGCTTCCACAAGTATTCTGCAATCTTATCTTGATGGAGAGCACACTACACAAAATATAAAGAACCAGACGCGGATACAAGACCTTCAGAATCATTTGGAGTCCTTGCAATACGGTCAAACCAGTATGAGATTGATCGTTTGCATCGAAAACCAGCTACATGGTACTTATGCTAAACGCGTGAATGCAGTACTGAGGAATAATAAATTCAGTAAATTCATGGTGATCAAAGAGTCCACGCTGAAGCCGGAGGTGTTGCGGAAATGCGATTTCATGATCCTGCTCGGCTTTGAGGCCTCTGAAGACCTAAAGAAAACTAAGGAATATCAGCAGCGACAAAAACGAATCTACGAAGTGGATCTTGACCATCCGAAGGGATTACCAGACGTTCCGGTTCGTTATGAAAACATGACCAACAAGCTTGAAAAGCGCTATTTGGAATTAAGAGAGAACCTCAAGGCGGAGCGCTATGACGAATACTTTCAGATGATCTTTCAAAAGTATGAGTCCTATCAGGATATTGCTGCAAACCAATACGAAATTGATCAGGAGCTTACTAAAATTGAAGCTTTCGGCCGCAAACTTGCCAAGGGCTACTTTAATCTCATTGAGTCAATCCTGTTGCTAGGGACAAGGCGCGCTCACGTGGTTACCCGCTTCGGCGGTATCATGCTACAAATGACCCGCTACCTTGTTGTGGACGACTTCTCATCTGACATCATTGACCACCTAGCAAAAAAAGGCTTCCCACGCCATCAGCTGACCTACATGAATTCTCTCGATTTTCTTCAGGTGTTCCTGAAGCATAAATTAGAGAATCCCAAGCTGGCCAACGCCCCTACGGAAGCGGCCTACATGCATTTTCTTCAAAACGCCCAATTCTTCAGAAAGTTTGAGGTCGTCTTCATCAACGGATGGAATCTAGAGGAAAGTGGGGACTTGGTGATCAAACTCCGAACTTGTGCTGTAGCAGATGACGAGAATCACAATCCTACGCCAACGGTCAGTTCCGAAAACATGCACACTCTTCTCTCTACCCCCAAAGAGAAGCTACTCAGAATGATACTACCAGATAAAGAGGGCAAGGAAACGGATAAAGATCGTGAGAAGGAGGAAACCTTACTCAATACTCTGAATGGCACCCTTGCACTGATAGAGTTGACCCCATTAGCAAAAATGATGGCAAAAAAGAAAAGCCACTCGTTTAAAGCGAAGTCTCTGAATGATCAAGAAAGCAAACTCCTTGAGGAAATGAGAGCGGATGAAACTTTCGAGGGTGAAAAAGCACTCGCAGCGAACAACTATGGTCAGGAGTTGTCAGGGGCCATCACGGCGAAAAGTGTGCCTTCTTCCAGACTACAGAAAACTGATCAAACTCAGGAAGAAGAAGAGGTGGTAAGAAAACTAAATCCAGAAGAGGAACTCTTTGGTTCGATTATTCAGTACCGGCTCAATTCTCTAAAAATCCATAGCTTTGCTTGTGGAATTCGCTGGTTGGCAATGCTGGAGAACAGGAAGGTAATTTCTTTCCTGAAGACTCAGCCAAAGGCACAGGACATGTCCTTGGAAGAATTACTCGAATTCGGCCGAGTGAGCATTGTCAGTGAGGACAAACCTGTTGAAGAAGCTGGTATCCGAGCCGCGCTAAGTGTTGGAGATTTTCCAGAGCGGCTGGTTTACATGCGAACTCTTCCAGGCAAAAGAGAATTCGAGGCAGAAAATTTCCTACTCTACATCGTGGATTGTGAGTGCTACTTATTTGAAGACATCATGCGCTTCTTGTATGCGAAAAATCTTTCCTTGGCAGCTCCAATTCCAGTCTTGCTATTGATGTCGGAAAACTTCCAAAAACAGATCCAGAAAGGGGAAGACATCCTATTAGCTCACATG
This sequence comes from SAR324 cluster bacterium, assembly GCA_029245725.1. Classification (NCBI taxonomy): domain Bacteria; class Deltaproteobacteria; species SAR324 cluster bacterium. The sequence goes on from JAQWOT010000306.1 coordinate 5,320, forward strand.
GCAGGCATCGAACCCAGAGATGATCAGATCAACCCAAAGGGCTTCCCTATCTCTAATCGTATTGATTCCCTGGAAGATGAGCAGAAGGTTAAGCACATCATCCGTGGAGCGCTTGGTCTACCCCTTGGATTCTACGAAAAATTTGAACAGAAAAAATTTGGAGGAAGCAGTACAGCAGAAGGTAGCACTGTAAGCGCGCCCACCTCCAGAGAAGTCTCTGAGGAAGCAATCCAAGAAGAAATGAAAGACATGGACTGGTCCAAATTCCCACTATAAGAATCTGCTGGATTTCTCTGTAAAACCGGCATTTTTCATGAAGTTCAGTCCGACACTCCAGAGCATCGGCGCCCTGCAGCTCCTGCTGGCCGCAGTCCTTTTCATTCCTCTCCTGATTTCTCTGCTATACGGCGAAAATGACACACCAGCGATCCTCGCTGCAATTAGTATTGCAGTTTTGATCGGTGGCCCTCTTTGGTGGTTTAATCGCCAATCACGCAATTTACAATTCCGAGACACAGTGCTGATTGTAACCCTAGGTTGGTTCAGCATTTGTCTAGTCGGCTGTCTCCCCTTCGTTCTTCACGGCAGTATTCCCAGTCTGACTGATGCCTTTTTTGAGGTCATGTCAGGTCTGACGACCACAGGCTCCACAATCCTCGATGACATCGAAGCCCTGCCACATGGGTTGTTATTCTGGCGTTCCATGACCCATTTTCTTGGAGGGATGGGAATGATTGGCCTGTATCTGTTGATTTTCTCTTACGTAGGAAGCGGAAATCTGCAGATGTACCGAATTGAGTCAGCCCCTGGTCAAGGGGGAACTGGCGATAAAATGCTCCCAAACGTTCGGTTAACGATGAAGTGGCTTTGGGGAATTTATTTACTCTTGAATGGAGTATGCGCGATTTTGCTCTGGTTCGGGGGACTCTCTTGGTTTGATGCCCTTTGCCAAGCCTTTAGTGCCGTTGCTACAGGAGGCTATTCAACATTGAATGCCAGTGCAGGTGGGTTTGGAAGTGCTTACGTTGAATGGGTTTTGTGTCTCTTCATGTTTTTGGGAGGAATGGATTTTGTCCTTCACTACCAAGCTCTCAAAGGCAATTGGCAATCCTTGATGAAAAGCACTGAACTCAAAGCGTATCTGATGATTTGCTTTGTCCTTGGGATTGGGGTGTCTGGGTTACTTTGGCTCAACGGGACAAACTCCAATCTGCTGGACGCCTTGCGCTACGGATTCTTTCAGGTGCTTTCCCTACTCACAACCACAGGCTACACTTCAACAGACTATGAACTGTGGCCACAGGCGGCACAGATGTTATTGTTTTTCTGTCTGTTCATAGGCGCTTGTTCCGGATCAACAACAAGCGGAATCCGTATCGTTCATATTGCGCTGTTGATTCGATTCTTGGAGTGCTTGCTTCATCGGATGGCCCGACCACATGCGGTTCAATCAATCTTGATTGATGGTAGACCGGTTGAAATGTCCTTGGTAAATGGCGTGCTTGGCTTCATCGTTCTGCAGATGCATACCGTTGTCCTCGGAGGGGTTTTTCTGAGTATTCTCTCACCAGAGATAGATTGGTGGTCTGGTCTAAATATGATGATGGCTTCGCTCTGGAACATCGGACCAGCTTTTGGAGATGTTGGACCAACTGAAAACTACGACCATGTCTCTGACGCTGGAACTTGGTTTCTTTCCCTGATGATGTTGGCGGGACGACTAGATATCATCACGGTCTTGATCCTTTTCTCACCTGCTTTCTGGAAAAGTCACCGATGATTCCGTTCCCCTACTGGACATTTATTAGAGCTTTCTGCATATTGACTTTTACGGAGACGGATGCGCCACTGGTGGGCGCCCCGGACTTCAAACCCGCGTGTATGGCTCTAAAACAGTCATTGGTAGGTTCGATTCCTACTCGTCTCCGCCAACAAACAAATCATAAGCTGATACAATACTAAACCAACTCGAATGACATATAATAATCCATTCTGCAACGGTAAGTGAACACGCCAAGAGTCAACATCCAAATTCATTCTGGGAGAAAGAACATGGGCTACCAGGTAGAGCACCGAGAATCGATTGAAAACCCAGAAGCTTTCTGGCGAAAACAGGCTGAAGCTGTTGACTGGTTCGAGTTCCCACAAGCGATTCTTTCTCAAGATGGCAACCAATCCTATCGCTGGTTTGAAAGTGGTAAGCTGAATACCTCCTACCTGGCGCTGGACCATCACGTCAATTCAGGAAGAGCTAAGCAAGCTGCCCTGATCTACGACTCCCCCGTCACTGGTCAACAACAGACTTTCACCTACTCAGAGTTGCGTGACGAAGTTGCTTGTTTTGCAGGGGTCCTGAAAAATCATGGCGTTGTTAAAGGGGATCGGATCATTGTCTACATGCCGATGATTCCACAGGCCATCATTGCCATGCTGGCCTGTGCTCGATTAGGAGCAATTCACTCCGTAGTTTTTGGTGGATTTGCTCCAAATGAATTGGCAGTTCGCATCGATGATGCTCGTCCAAAACTTTTGATAACAGCTTCCTGCGGAATCGAGGTTCAGAAAGTAATTCCCTACAAACCACTTGTCGATGAATCGATTCAAAAGTCCAACTTCCCTCCCGAAAAAGTCCTGGTTTTCCAAAGACCCCAAGTAACAGCTGATATGAAAGATGGGAGAGATTTGGATTGGGAAACTGAACTTTCATCTGCACATCCTGTAGAACCAGTTCCTGTTGATTCGTGGGATGCCCTCTATATCCTTTACACTTCTGGTACAACAGGCTTACCCAAGGGGGTGGTACGGGATAATGGCGGACACGCTGTGGCCATGCGCTATAGCATGAACAACATCTATAACGCTAAACCAGGTGACGTTTATTGGGCAGCCTCTGATGTAGGTTGGGTAGTTGGTCACTCTTACATTGTTTACGCACCACTACTTCATGGATGCACGACGGTGGTTTACGAAGGTAAGCCTGTGAAAACACCAGATCCTGGCTCATTTTGGCGGATGATTGAAGAGCACAAGATCAAGCATTTCTTCACTGCACCGACTGCTTTCCGAGCTGTACGCAAGGAAGATCCTGATGCAGAATTTTTGAAAAAATACGATGTCTCTTCACTCAAAGGACTCTTCCTAGCCGGTGAAAGATTGGATCCCCCGACTTATGACTGGCTCCAAAATATTTTGGATGTTCCGATCACGGATCACTGGTGGCAAACTGAAACGGGTTGGGCCATCGCTGGGAACCCAATGGGCTTGGAACCACATCAGCCGAAAAGTGGTTCGGCAACGCTACCCTCTCCGGGTTACAACGTGACAGTCCTTGATGAAGAAGGATATGAGGTGTCCAAAAATACCCAAGGGAACATCGCAATCAAGCTGCCTCTTCCACCAAGTTGTTTGCCGACTCTCTGGGGCGATCATGATCGATTCAAAGCATCTTATCTTGATCAATTTCCTGGCTACTACAGCACCTCTGATGGAGGATATATTGATGAAGATGGCTATGTCTTCGTGATGGGACGGACCGATGACAACATCAACGTAGCTGGCCATCGGCTCTCCACTGGGGAAATGGAAGAACTACTTGGCTCACATGCTACCGTTGCTGAATGTGCAGTAGTTGGAATTGATGATGAGTTGAGAGGACAGGTGCCGGTGGGCTTTGTCGTGTTGAAAGATGGAGCCACTGCTGAGGCTGAATCAATTGAGCAAGACCTGATTTTGCTGATTCGAAAAGAAATTGGTGCAGTAGCTTACTTCCGTCAGGCCGCCATTGTAGCTCGACTCCCCAAGACTCGTTCTGGAAAAATCCTGCGAAAAACCATCCGCCAGCTAGCTGTTGCAACAGATGTCCCCGTTCCACCAACCATTGACGATCCAAAGATCATGACCGAGTTACTGGATGCAATGCAGTCCAAAGGGATCGGCCAATTCACAAAATAACACATACATCCAAGCTGGCTTCGTTCCCCTAGGCCAGCAACTTTTGCCTTCTCAGTCCTGATGACCCCCACCAAACTCCCTTGCATCTTGTTGGCGCAGAGCAACAGCGTCCCGATTGCCAGAAAATACTTTTACGAGTACCTGAGACCTGAAAATTCAACTGTCTGGGAACCACCCCAAGTCATGCAAATTGAGCGATGGCTATTGCAAATAGCAAATCAAGCGTTGCTGTTTGAGCAGGTAACTTTTCCAGAAAATCTTAATCGGGTGCTTCAAAAACGCGAGGAACAACTGGTTTGGGAGAAAATCCTCAGAGAGGACCTCAAGGATTGGAAAGATTTTCTGCAGATTTTGCCACTGGTGCGAACTGTTCAAGAGACTCATCGTTTGTGGCAAATCCATCTAAGTTCAAGACATCACGACTTTCCGCACAATCGCACTTGGGATAGATTCACGAAATGGCAAACAAAATTCACAGGTCGTTGTGAAGCAGAAGGCTGGTGGACCGAAGCAGACCTAATAACCAACTGTCTGAAATGGATTAAAGAAGGCCAAATTCCTATTCCTGAAGAATTCAGGTTCGCTGGCTTTCGAAAAGGTGAAGATTTATTACTTAATAAACTTCGACAAGCCCTTCAATCCCGCAACAGTACTTTTTGCAACTGGCAAATATCTAGGCCGAAATCCACAAAACCTATTACCCGTTGCTTCTCAGATCAGGAGTCTGAGCTTCGAACTGCGATTGACTGGCTAGATAGCATTCGAAAGAAATGGCCTGAAGCCAAATTAGCTTTGTTGATCCCAGGGCTCTCCCAAGTTCAGCAAACCGTGAGACGATTGTTGGATGAACAGTTGGTCCCAGATTTCGAATGGCAGACTGATTCCAGCCAAGATGTCTACCGAATAGTGGCTGGCCAGCCTCTCTTGGAGTTAAAGGCTTTTCAGCATCTGAATCATTGGTGGGAAATACTACAACTGCACTCCAGCACAAGCTATCCCAAAATCCCTCTTGAGTTGCTTTCCCAAGTGCTTCGTTCAAGTTTCTGGAAATCAAAAGATTCTCAGGAATCTCTGAGTCAATTAGAACTGGCTCTACGTGATAAGGAATCTATCACTGTGAGCCGCAGTCTATTGAGGCATTTATCTGAAAAAACTGTTTGTCCACATTTTCTGGAATTACTGGATAGCTTGAAAGAACTCATCGCAAACACACCTAAGAAACAACTGCCTTCAGAATGGACTGAATTTTTGAGAAAGGTTCGCCAACGGCTAGGCTGGCATCCAGGCAGAGAATGGGATGAGGAGCGTGAGTTATTCCAAGATCTTTCTCAATTGGACAACATCCTAGGCCCGATTCAGTTGAGTGCCCTTCTTCAGCAAGCCCGCAGACAGCTTCAGCACCGGATGTACTATCCTACTCAGGGTGGTGCATCAGAAAAGATTCTGATCATGGATACTCAGGATCTTTTAGACCTACCCATTGATGGTCTCTGGATCTGTGGTTTGACCGAACAGCAGTTCCCCCCACCTTCAAGAAATTCCAACCTGCTACCGGTAACCTTACAAAATAACCTTGGCCTGAACTCCATGAATTTCGAACAAGTGGAAGAGAGCAGTCAGGATCTTTTGAGGCGATGGGAACACCAAACAGTCGATTTGGTGCTGAGTAGTCCAATTTCTATTGACGGTCGTGAAGTACGCCCAAGTCCATGGCTCAATTGGCCTAAAAGGGTCGAAGTGGTGGAAGATTCAAGACGGTTTAATCCAATCTGGAAAGACTTTGCCAACCATCAAATCACTTTAGAAACAATCTCCGATTCTGTCGGTTTGCCACTCCCTTTGGGTACAGATGTAAGAGGTGGAACAAGTGTCCTCAAGGCTCAGGCTCTATGCCCGAGAATGGCTTATGCTGAGTACCGCCTGGGTGCCAAGCATCCCACTGTTCCTCAAGCAGGGCTATCCCCAATACAACGTGGGAATTTAGTCCACTGGTCTCTTGAAAACTTTTGGAATCAAGCACATAGATCGTCTGCTTTGGAGGATATAGTTCAAGTACAAGAATGGATAACAAATAGTATTGAGGCTGCCCTAGAGCGTTTTGAGAAATACTATCCAGGATTGATCAAAACAAATTTTCGCAGGTTGGAAGTGCGACGTCTCAATATCTTGCTCCATGACTGGCTAGATCTGGAGAAAAGTCGTATTCCCTTTATTGTCGAAGCATCAGAAGAAAAAGGTGAACTTTCATTGGGTGGACTGATGTTCAGAGTTCGAATCGACCGGCTGGATCGTTTAGAACACTCTGATCAGTTCATCTTACTTGATTACAAATCTGGGACAGGAAATTCCTCAACAAGTTGGTTTCAGCAAAGAATTACTGAACCACAGCTACCTCTTTATGCTGTGAATCTACAGGTAGGAACTCTTGCAGCCGTTGCTTTTGCCCAGGTTCACAATCGAGAATGTAGTTTCAAAGGAATTCAAGCGGAAGAAGCTTCCCTTCCGGGGATCAAGCCTTTCGACAAACATCACCATAAAAAAGAATTACCCGCTGAATATGATTGGAGTTCTCTGATCAAAGATTGGCGAGTTCGCCTAGAAGATGTAGCACATGAGTTTGCACAGGGTGTTGCCCCACTCAGTTACGGTATCAAATTGTCCTCTTCAGCTAACCTGGTTGAACAGGTCTTTGCTTATTCTGGAGCAAGAGGATTTTGTAGAGTCTATGAATCCCATGTTTCTGATTTTATTGAGAATCCTTTTTAGGAAATCGATAGAATATAAACCTGATATCTTCAGAGAAGCATTTCATCCAGTGGGAGCCTTAAACGGGGCCCTAGTTCTTTCTCACGTTGAGTATCCGTGAGTGTGTCAGGATCACCTAAATGTCCCAGTGCAATTACCGAGTAGGGTTCCTGATTTTGATTCAAACCAAAAGCCTCGTTAGCTGCTTCTACTGAAAAACCTCCCATTTGATGCAGGTAGATATGACGGGAGGTAGCTTGGATTGCAAGCTGAGCAATTGCCTGCCCCAGATCATAACCAGCATGACGGTTAACCTTTCCATTGTGAGTGAAAAGCAATCTTGCCACTGCCAGCATTAAAACAGGAGCTTGTTGAGCCCAACTACGATTTCCTTCCGACACACATTCCAACAAGACTTGGTGTCGCACGTCACCACGATGAGTAATCAAAAGTTACCAGGGCTGCTCATTGAAACATCAGGACGACCAGCGTAGAGCCTCAAGCATGGCTTGTAACTCAATCTCTAGAATTGGTTTTGGATCTAAAGCTCTTGGACTCCAGCGATCTTTGATGGATTGAAGAACCGGCAGCTCTGTGTCAACGGATTTGCACATCCAAACTCCTTAAAAATTAAAACTTTACCGATCAAAATTACGCTCAATAAGTTGACCTATTTTCGGCACTGAGTTCAAAGAGAAGTAAGTGTGAATTCAAAAGAGGGAGAAACTCGATATCTTCCTCTTTAATCGCAGCACCGTCTCCGGCTCACATTTCAATATTGTGAAGCCTGAGTTTTCTGGAATTGGGCGTTGGCACCTAAGCATTTTTGAATTTATGGATGAGTAGTTT
>JAQWOT010000307.1 GCA_029245725.1 SAR324 cluster bacterium
TACGACATTCTTTCTTGCTTGGCCAGTCCCATCTCTTTCCTCACCAATTCTCTTCTGTGATTTTTTGCAACCAAAGCGAATCAGCTCTTGTTCGACCTTCTTGCCACTCATTTTTGAAAGCCCATTTTCTTCACAGAAGTATTTGTATTTACGATACAGACCTTCCCATTTGACGTAGGGTTGGCCAGTTAAATCATTTTTAATGTTTTCAGAAATCTGGTAGTGGGTATCTAGAAAATCTTTGAACACATCAGTGTATTGTTTCAAAGACTCAATTCCGTCGTTAAATCCTGGAGCTGCCGTCATTCTCCAATCATTCTCTTTGAGCCTTTTCAAACCAGTCAGAGTCCACAGTGAAATTCCTGGCAGTTCGACCCTAAGCTTTGTTTTCAAGTCTAGGTCAACTTCGGATTCCTTCAATTGTTTATCGAATTTCAAAATATCCCATCTACGATAAAATCCTTCTGACCGATCATGTGTCTGGGGGAGGAAATTTGAACTGAATAGAAGCTTGACACAAGGCGTGAAACTAAATGACGGTCTGTACGGGTTTCTGGCCTGCAACCTTTCTCTGCTGACAAGTTGCTTAAATACTCCAGAGGTCTGTTTATCTGTTGTGATGTCAGCAACCACATTGATTCGTTTATGTTGCAATGCAGCTATGTCGTACTCACGAGCAAGGTTTTGTGGTTCAACATGGCTGATCTCATTGGGATCAACCAGAGCTGTGATAGTTTCGATAAATGTTGATTTACCGTTTCGTCCTGAACCATAGAGAAATAGTATTTTTTCAAGCTTTGTGCTTGGGTACAAAAGATAACCAGCCCACTCCTGAATTCTCAACTGGTCATCTTTGTCAGGAATGACCCGATCAAGGAACCTTTGCCAATTTGGGCACTTCGCTTGTTGGTAATAATTGATTGGAGAGCGAAAGGTTGAGTAAAGCTCGTGATCGAAAGGTTGCAGATCGAAGACATTCTGGTTGAGATCAATCACCCCATTACCCAGAACTAGAATGTAAGATTTAGGGTTCCAAACATGGCTCTCGCTGTTGCAACCCACCTCTTTAAGACGACTTAAAAAGCTGACTGTGTCCTTGACAACTTTATCGGAGAGAACAGCTGTTGGCTGGTAGTGCTCGACAGCCTTCTCCAAAAAGTGCTCTATCCTTGAAGTGATGACGTGTTCATCTTCCAGAGACCAAGTACCCAGGTCTTTTTTGTAATTGTAGAATTGAGAGTCGACAAAAAGTAATTTGCCTCCGAAGTCTTGTAAGAAGGCTTCTGCTGCTTTTGAAGGAGCAATCTGCTTAAGTGACAACTCTCCATCTCGGTCAACAAGAATAAGAAACTCAATCTTGTTTTCTGCAGCTAACTGTTGAAAAGCTTTCTCGACAGTTCTGGGCACATAATCAGGCCTCCTTTCGCATTTGTGAGGTCTCCAAAGACCTGATTTCTTCCAAGCAGCAACAACTTTGGAGGGTTCTCCTAATATTTTAGCGAGTTGATTACAAAATCCTAAATCAGCTTCACTGTGACTTGGATATTTTTGGGACCCACCTTCATTCTGAATTGATTGCCAATCACCTTCCCAGAGTTGATCCAATTCAGACAATATCGTTCTCATATCTGAGATTTTCCTGAGATCATCAGCAGATAAATCACAACTGGCAAAATCCATTTCGTATTGAAGATGTTTGGAATGGCTGAGTGTGTCAGAGACTCCTAAACGAGTACCCATAAATTCACTTTGATATCGTTTGATATCTCCCTGTGAAATTGCGGGAAGCCGGGTTGGAGGCTCAGCTAAAGCAAAGCCGGTCACCGTGAGATATCTTTGCTTGTCATAGATTTCCCAGGCAGAACCTTTAATGTGATTTTTCCTTTTCATATCATTAGGCAGAGAACCTCGAATAAAGCCTCGTAGTCCCTTTCCAGATGGAGAGACTTCTAAATAAGCTCCTCGCTGTAACCAAAATTCAGCAAACAGAATCCCGCTTTGATTTAGAGTGACGTTGTCATCATCAATAGCTTCAATACACTTATCTCAATCAAGGCCCACTATATTGTCAGATTCATCTAGAACGAAGCCAACACCACTCAAGTTTTTATCCTTGTAACGGTGAAAAGCCTCTTCAAAACTTCTGTGATTTGAGGGATCCATTATGTTCCCAGCCTGATCAAACTCAGCAGCTAGTGGCACCTTTGTAGCGGTCTCCTCCTTCATTTTACGTTGCCAGTTAACCCAACGTGGAATTTCTCTTAGTTCTGAGGGAATATTCTTCTTTGATACAGGGCACTGATCCAGAGAGGATACATTGTACATAGTTCGATGACAATTCACTTCGTCACTTAATCTCATAATTTTCTCAATTAGATAATGTTGGATGTTTGTCTCTTTTCAGCAAGAGTTTCAACTGATTCTAAGTCATATAAAACTCTACGTTTACTAAATCTAACTTCTGGTAAATCTCCTCTTCTTGCTAAGAAAGAAACACCAGAATCTGACAGTTCAAGAATCTCTGCAGCTTCTTGTTTTGTGATAAGGCTATTTGTAGGAATATTTATTATCATTGTGCCTCCTTTAGGGTGTTTATTTGTGTATCACGAATCATTAAGGATAAGAAAATCTTATTTTTT
>JAQWOT010000308.1 GCA_029245725.1 SAR324 cluster bacterium
GCAGCATAAACAACTAATGTAAAAGCCTGCTGCTTCTGACTGTCCGGCTATCAAGTAACTATCCTCAAACACTTCCTGTGGTTCGGGATCTGCTTGGAGTTCCTGAATTAGTTCTTCCCACTGACCCTGCGGCCCAATTCCTCGAGCCAGATCAGCGATTTCCTGCTTTTCTGCCAGCGTCATTAGTTGTTTATGCTGCTTCCCTCGCTTTACAATCTCGTCGATGGTGATTGGCATAGTGCCCCACGCTGGTTGAGTGTTTACAGCTTTTGATTGCTGCACAACTGTAGATCTATCCAAGCCATTTCACAATGCTCAGCCACTAAGACATCAAGGCCAACCGCACAATATCCCCAATCTGAATCTGTCCACCTTGGATTATCTTAGCTGTAATGCCTCCATGCCCACGCATGCTGTTGTAACCCCCAGCCCCTAGATTCTCTTCCATTCTGCTGCAGGGTGCACAGATGCCTGTGGTTTCTAGCAGTACTTCTCCAACTTGGAATTGCTGATGCTTCAAGGCCAGAAGGTTGATCCCCGAAACCACAATGTTCCGCCGCAGCAACTCTGGTGGAATCTCACTCTTGCCCAGTATTCTGGCCACTACGTCTAGGTGTTCCTGCTGAATCAGTGTGACTTGGCGTTTGCCGGTACTCGACTTCTTAAAGTGATCACCCTCGAGCCCTGTGTCTGAGTTGGCGGTGACTTCACTGACAGAATGAACCTCCAACAGGCGCTTGGTACGAATTCCAATCCATTCTACTTTGCCCTGTTGAGGGATGCTGCGGAGGTACTGCCTCTCAAGAGTTTCGTTATAGCTCATCTTCCAGTACCTGCTTTCCAAAAATTATTTACCTTTAAAGTAGCCATAAGCGCACAATGAGGGATTGATAACCAGCAGCAGCCAAAATGGTGGAGGTGGGCCAGTATATCCCGGTAACTCTGGCGCCCAATAGGTGGAAAAAGTATTAAATAAAGCCACACATAACATACAGAACATCAAAGCAATTTCACCAATAAGCACTTTTTTTGCTGAAGATAAATCTTTAATATAGCTACAAAATATCAGCAAAAGCCCTATCCCTACGTTTAATGCACCAACCACATCCGCTGTTGATTGCACAGTTTTGAAAGTTTTTAAGGAAACATCTGCCCCCATACTCTCCATTAACATTTCATGTGCAAACAAAAGCAGGTAAATCAGCATACCTCCAACGGCGACATGTAATGCACCAACAATTTTCAATATCAAACTAACTTTCATTTTGTTTCCTCTAATTGAGTTTCTGTAATTTAACGCAACCCACCACCCGCATCAAACTGATAAGGCACAATGGAAGTTGTATCCGTCATGTCCAATGCACCCACTAGCTTCTGCTGGATGTTTGGGAAGAACTTGGCTCCCTGATCACCGACCAGCACATAGAATATGATGGCCGCAGCAACAGCACCCAAGCCAATCCCCAGACCCCAGCTACTGGTACTCCTCGGAGTGTACTCCATCGGCTGCGCTGCTGAAGCGGCAGGCGTTGTAGTACTGATGTCTACTGAATCTTCGACATCCTCTGCGGCTGAATCGACATCAAACTTGGACTGCTTTGGTGCTTCCAGTAATTCCAGTTGCAGGCGATTGTTCTCCTGCAGAAGCTTGTGATTATTCTGCTGCATTGCCGCAAGCATTTGCTGGTAATTCTCTCGTTCTTGCCGTTCGGCCTTTCGTTCATCCTGCTCGTGGTGCAGCTGCTCCAACAACACCTGATTCTGATTGCGTAATTCTTCTACCAGTATCATTGCTGCTGGTTCTTCAGCTGGTTGCGTTTTTCTATCTGATGGAAGTGGTTCGTCGGGAGGCATTGATTCCCAAATGGGGGCTGGCTCTCCTGCGGCAATGATTCGCACAAGCTGCTCAACCTGCTCATCACTGAGTTCCTTGCGCCGGCCGTTCTTGCATGGTTCGATTCGGTGATCTTTCAGAAGAGCGTAGAGACGTGATTTGCCAACCTGCAAATGGGCGGCGGCTTCGCTAATGGATTGCATGGCTTCCTGCCTTTCGGAGGTTCGGTTCCAACCGTTTTAAAACATTCCGACGAGTCCAGACACGTTCCGACGATTCGGAACAGTTTGGACGAGTGGTCATAACCCATTTGCTGCAATTGACATTCCTGTTGGTATTTAAGCCTCTTCCATTCGTACCGCGAGTTCCGACGAGTCCAGACACGTTCCGACGAGTCCAGAACACTTCAAAACGCCTCAGAATCTTCACCAGTTCAATTTTTCATTTTATCAAACTCATACCTGCATCACTGCACCCTCCGAAACCTTCCTGTGATCTGCAGGTCTTGACTGCACTCTGTCCCAGCAAACATCTGCATTAACTCTGATCAATCTATCGGATTAACAATCCGGTGGTTTTAAACTTTGGTCTTATCTTCAAGATATTTTAAGCAGACGTCAAAAGAATCAAGAATTTTTGTTCATCAAAAATATTGACAAAAAATTGGCAATACCGTATCAAAATGATGCCTCCCAACTAGCAGGGATTTAATCAAATTATTGTTCAAATGTCTTTAATTAAAAAGAGTCAATATGGCAATGATGGTCTGGATTACGATAAAAGTGAAGGAAGGCAATCTTAATCAGGTGATGCAATTGGTTGATGAGCCTTATGGCAATGCTTACACAGCATCACAAAAGGGTTGTGAAAGATTAGAGAGATCTATTTCACACGACAATCCTAATCACATCCTATTAACTGAGTTATGGAGTTCTAAAGAAGATTGGGATGCATACCTTGAATTGCAGCAAACAGTGAGGGATGAAAACGGTTGGATGGGACGTCTCCTTCCTCTGGTGGAGGAAGATTGGCTACAAGTCACATTTTCCGAAATGAATAAATCATTGTAGTGATATTCCATGGGAGATTAAGAGTTAATTTTTGAAAATCAATAATTTTGGAGAATCAAATGAAAATTATCGCAAGTGCCAAAGTGACCAAAGGATATGAACACTGGAAAAATGCAATTGAAAGTGAGGATCACAAGAAAACTCGAGAAGACTCTGGCATCTTTTTTCTAGAATACGGCTACCAAGAAGAGACTGGACGAGTTTTCATAGTTGAGGAATTAGAGTCAGCCGAGTCAGGAGCAAAATTTCTTGCAAACAATCCAAATTACGTAGATGAGGTTGGAATAGATCCATCGACTTTACAGGTAGTTGCACTGGAAGATTGACCAATTGCAGGGATCTCTAGCATCTTAAAAAAAAATTTATAAGATTCATGATTTGGTAACAATTGGGGAGTTCGTTTTAACCATTGGCAAGTAAATCTCCTCTAAGTCAGAGATTCACTGGGATTGGTGGGCTTTACTGAATGTATACTAATTTTAGGAAAGTATACATTGGGGCAGTGATTCGACTCATTATCTGGGACTTCGCTTGACTACTGAACGTTAGGAGTCCACTATCCGGCTCGGAAGACCCAAGCGATACGCTAACATTCAGCTGAATGAGTATGCGATCAGCTAGCACTAGCCAAACTGAACAAGGTCTGCCATTCACTGATACGAAAAAAAAATATGTTCAGTGAATTTCACGATTAGTACAGGGACTTTTTCTCAGACATTTTATTTCTCTGTACTACTTCATGAACGTCCTCTGGGGGAAGCTCACTGACTCGAGCTTCCCCTCTACTAACCGCTAATATCCCCTCGCTCATTGTAGTCGTCTAACTGCTGTTGCAGCCCAATCCTTCAAGCGACTATCTGCTTTTCTTGCTTCAAGGCGCCCAGCCCTTTCAGCTGCGTCTACAGCGCTGCCACGCTTGATTCGCAATAACTGTTCACCTGTTGATCGGTAGCCGTCGCATTGACAGCGCTGCCACCAGGTGCTCCAGTGTCTGTGCTTTTAGCGTTGATTAAGCCACAAAGTACTCGACTTCGTCGTCAACGGGCAATGTAGTTGATACGTCAGTCGTCTTAGGGTCAATGTCTCTGAGCCAGCACTACCCCTCTGATTTTAATGGGATGGGGGGAGTAATCAAATTCTTGAGATCTGCCCTACATTATCGTATTTCTCTCCAGACATTCGTATCAAATACAAAAAGCCGCAAATGTTTTTCTGTTGAGGGAAACAATGATCCGTTGATTAGTGTTCAAGTTTCCATGATTATTTCTGAAGTTTATAAATTTTACACTTCCCAAGCACCATGAAATTCGTAACCAACGGCAGGCTTGTCCCCAACAACCCATGCATCATGCCCTGGTTCAATCGCATAAGCGTCACCACCAGAGTAAGTCTCCTCAGTGCCATCGTTATGACGACAGGTTACTGTGCCCTCGACAATGACGCCGATATGCCTGGCTTGACAGCTTTCTGTCCCGACAATCGGTTTGATATCCTTTGACCATTTCCAGCCGGGCTGGACAGTTACTTTGATTACTCTTTGACCACCTACATTTACTGTCTCCACCCGGGCATTGCTTGGAGTGCTGACTTCATCAGCGCCATTGGTAAAGTTCTTTACTTCAATGGATGCCATTGTTTTCCTCAAAAAAAGTTAGAAATTTCATCGAGCCTTTTTGCAGGACTACTGCTTCACACAACTTATCTTCTCGCAGGGTTAGAATAACGAAGCAATCAAATAGTGAAAAGATTAGGAAGGTTCACCACGTCTGCAGCAGGATCGAGGACTTGTTTTGACGGGTAGTGGGGGGCTTGACTTCAACTACCTGCGATGGGATAAGTCAGCACTCCTACCATTTTGCAGGAAGCAATTGTACTAACGCTTACTTGAATAACTGACCAACTTGGAGACTCTATGATCAAGCATCAAGGTGGATGTCACTGTGGAAAAGTTAGATTTACTACGGAGTATGACCCATTGCTAGTAGGACAGTGCAACTGTACTCGTTGTAGACGCTTGTACGGAACAATGTCTGTCGGTGCTATGTTTGGTGAAAATGAGCCTGAAATCAATGGTGAAACCTATGAATACACCTTCAATGGTGGTAGTGGAATGCCTGTTCATCTACATTCTTGTTCAACATGTGGCACCAGGATCTACGCAGAACCGGAATCTTTTGGAGGAATGATATACGTCCTCCTAGGTTCCTTTGATAATTCTCTCGAATTCGAACCCAAGGGTGAAATTTTCACAAAATACAAAATGAGATGGCTCCGGGATAACGGTTGTATCCAAGAGTCCTTCGAAGAGGCTGCAGTTTTAGAGAGAATGCAAGCATTAATGGAAAACTTAGATCAACGTGCTTGAAAACTGCCAGCATCACTATGAACAATGACTCCGTGATGAGACTCTCATCCCTGCTCAATCACACAACGTCACACAGGGTACTCCATCCCCATCACGATCCAGAATCTGAATGTTGCACTGGGTGAGGTAGGCCCTAGTTTCTTCGTAGTTCTTCATTGGGATGCAGGAAATTGGTCGGAGAGGTCAAAGGGTCTGCACCATCACTGCGCCAATGATTTTGGTGGGATGGGGGGGTCTGGTTCTTCTTACTCTCAGTACCTCAATGATCCATCAGAAGGATGTCGCATCGTAGTACCTAAGCCACTTTCTGTTTCAATAAATTACTGACACTCTGGGCAGACAGTACCTTGTCCGTATGTCCCTGATCGTGAAGGGTCTGGGCCACCTCCCGCAGTGACTTGGTCTTGCCTGGTCGGGTCTTCGATACCTGTCGGGCAATGCGTTTTGCGTTTGTGACCAACTGCGGATCCAGTTCAGCAAAACTTTGCCGTCCTCCAACCTTCCTGCCTGTCTCCAATCGTTTCTGATCACGAGCTCGTTTCAGTTTGGCAACCAGGTTGCCCTTTTCAAACTGGGAGACTGCACCCATCACCTGACGAATCAGTACCCGTGATGGTGTTTCTTCACTGAAATACTCAGGACTATCGACAGGGATCAGATGGATGCCCAACTTCTGCAGTTGCTCGACTCCCATTTCCTGATGAATCAGATCCCGACTGAATCGACTGGCATTCTCAACCAGGATCACAGTCAGTTCGCGTTGCTGGCATTCTGCAATCAGATCCGCAAATCCAGCACGTTCCTCAATGGCACTGTTGCCGGTCTTGACATCGTGACGGGTCACTTCGATGGACATCTGGTTCCTTACGGCATAGTCCTGCACAGCACTCAACTGGCGAGGGAGTGAATCCCCATCCTTGTTGGCTGCGCTGGATGTTCGGAAATATGCTGCGACTCGTTGCATTGAATGCCTCCATTGGGACTGTTTAAAACAGAAATGATGGCATCCAATATCAGATAATTAATGGTCAAAGTCAATATTATTTGTCAACTTTGTTTGAGCATTATTGACAAAGTATATCGTACTCTGAGACTAGAACCAGTGATAGAGCATTTGACTTCGGATCAAAGGGTCAGTAGTGCAGTGATAATGGATGAAGGTCTTACATCACATTATCGAACATATACCTGCATCACTGCACCCTCCGAACCCTTCCCTTCTGGAGGAAGCGAAACTCGCATTCTGGATCAAAACTCAAAACAGATTCCGATTATTTTGCAATCATTCCTGCTATCTGCTGGTCTTGACTACACTCCATCCCAGTAAACATCTGCATTAACCCTGATCAATCTATCAGACTATTCATCCGTTGCTCCACTATTCCTGATCTACAGTTGTCGAGTAATAGGGGAAAGCCCCTTGCATGACCCACAGTAGAGCTGTGTCGCTTCACCCGAGTACAACTTCGGCCGACCGTCTTAAAAACTGGAGATCCTATGAGATCCAGATCCCTGCCGGCTACCCCTATCCAACTGTTAATTCTGATCTTGGTTTAGTGTTTAAAATAGGCACGGCGGTTTGGGATCATTGATCTCTAAAGTGCAAAAACAAGTGACCACCATTCTAACAATGGAGTAGGTTATGATGAGGCTATTTACTGCTATTTTGTTTTTTACATTAATCTTTGGAGCCCAATACACATCAGCAGCTGATGTGAGTCGTCTCCGATTGATGATTCCAGTTTCAGCTAGTAATGAGGCTGAGTTGGCATCAACCAACACTCAGGAATCTTACGATCCTTCAGGATATAATTTGAACTATGTCACTGGTAGTGGATTGGGGTTAGGCTATACGTCTACCACCATTGTAAATGGTATAAATTATGTGGAATCTACTACCACGATTGAATTCAAATCAACATTTACTCAAACTTTTTTTGATCTTTCCTATACTGTGGGTTCTGAATTAACAGCTCAATTTGTCTTGGGCTATCAGATAGGGCAGTCAGATGGAGAGAGGGAATACTCTGGTAAAAGTGAAACAACAACCGTGGACTCTTACCACGGTTCTGCCTGGGCGATTAATGCTGGCTATGATTTTGGTGGTGTTGAGGCTTTAGTCGGGTACCGCTCTGAATTCACATCTGCAGATATTACAACAGCTGACGGTGTTAAGAGGCACGGTTGGATCAAATCCAAAATTGTTTCAGCTGGATTTGGTTTAACCTTCTGATCAACAATCTGGTGGTCTAAGATTTGATTTTTGGTGGTGCTACCTATCAATTAAATAAGATTTGTTTCTTGATTGCCGATTAGTAAAGATTTGATCTCCTAGTATCATGACTCTTAAAACAAAAATTCACAAAAATAGCCCTGAGAAACCCGATGAAGACTATTGCAAGTGTTAAACTTACCAAGGGATACGATCATTGGAAAAAGTGCATTGAGAGTGATCATTACAAAACTATCCGAGAAAATTACGGAATTAATTTTATTGGTTACGGCTTTCATGAAGAGAGTGGGTGAGTATACATTGTGGAAGATAACGATTCGCCTGATGCTCCTCAAAAAATGTTTGATGCACACCCAACCTATGTGGATGAAGTGGGCATAGATCCTTCCACCGTTATTTTTATATCCCTCGAAGGGTGACAAGCTAATTTTCTGAATTGACTCCAAAGTATTTAAGATTTTGGACAACAGCTGGGATCTAGTTCAACTGGATCACACCTTCCTCTACACCTGCCCGCTGACTAACTCCGGCTAACCACCATCGGATCTTTAATCCGGTAGTCTTTGATTTTAGAACTTTCTACACTATCTCTCCTCCAGTCGTCCTCCCCAAGAACCAAATCATTCGATAGATTCAAAACAAGGTTCAATCAAGATTTTGACAAGATCAAAATCAAAAAGTCATTTCCTCAGCCCAGAGAGAAAAACGTGAAAGCAATCAGATCTTTTAAATTCAAAATATTAGGATGGACTTCATTCTCTAAACGTAAATCAGCAGGCACTCCTCAAAGTGAATCTGCTAGTCCAAAGGTTCCAACTCAACAACAACAGCTCTTGCAGGACATCCAATCTTTATCTGCCTAATATTATTTAATAATAAATATATTTGGTAACAATTGGGGTCTGTTTTGGGTGTTGTTCCATCGGATTCCCTGCAGACCAGATAATCACTGAGTTTTCTGGATTTGTCTAATGTTTACTTTGTGCAAAGGTGAACATTCAAATAGTGAGTGGAGTCAGCACTTAAACTTTGCTTGTCTTTTGACTACCATCTCAAGGATTCTTGGTCAGACTCCAAATCTTGGAGCCATTTCCAAGTAGAAAAATCGAATGATGCAATAACCTTAAGAAGTAGTGCGAGGTCTCATGTCTACAGTATTATCAGCAACCGTTGAAATGAAAGATCCAGAGAAGTTTAAGGAGTATTCGCCCAAGGCAATCGCATCAATGGAGCCATACGGCGGCAAGTTGATGCTACGTGCAAAAGTCGAAAAAGTAATTCACGGCCCTATACCCCATCAAGTTATTGCATTATTTGAATTCCCTGACTCTGCAGCTATTGATTCTTGGTATAACTCTGATGAGTACAAGGCCCTCATTTCACTTCGTGATGAAGCTGCAGTCATTCGATTTGCTGTAGCAGAATCTTTCTGACTGATATCTCAATATTGACTCCACCAGAATGTTAGGTTTCAGAAATACTGTGGAGTCAGTCCCCTATTCCTTCCCACTAACTGATCAGACATCTAATACTGAAAATTGGTGCTGATAATTTAGCCCAGTATTCACCTTATGCTTGCCTTTTGACTACCTTCCAGTTGATTCTCTTCGCGTTGTTCTAATTTTTTAACAACAACCCTTTGGACTCAAACTGATTTTTTTCAAATCGAGCTCAACAAGGAACCTCAATGAAAAAGAAATTCCTCGCAATGATGACTGCAGCCATAATTAGCGCCCCTGCTGTATTTGCATTTCACGAAGAAGATACAGGACATTTGATTGCAGGGATGCCAGTAGTCTTCATGGCTACGGGCGTAAAGTTTACTCCGCAACAACATTCAGAACTGAGAGCGATTGCGCAAACATGGTTTGCTTCTGAATGCTTCCTTTCCCAACGAATGTCCATGGATTTACTCGTGGATGAAGCAGGAAATGGGACACTGGTCATGCGTTGGCCTACTAAGGAATCTTACATCCGTGATCAAAAAGCTGTGCTTGATCCAAAGCACCCAGCCGGAGTCTGTGATGCAATAGCAAAATTCCGGATGAATACAGTCAAACTTTCTGGGGTCAAGCCAAGTGATGTAAAATTTACCACCTTTACATCGGTTGCTACTTCTCCTCGATAACATTTCCTTGGGATCCTAGATTGGATCCCATCTTCCCTTGGCAATATCCCACCGACTGAACTGGTCTTAAGAAAGTAAATACTTGGGAAATAGCGTAGAGCAGATTTCGAAGCAGCACCTCCGCATCACTGGAAGTGAAGGGAGAAGGATGCGGAGGTGTTAGGACAGTAGCAGATTAGAAAAATGTAATATCTTTTTTTATCAAATTAGCGAGCATATCCGAGTTCGTTTTCTTGACTCTGTCTATCTTTGGGTTGATAAGTTCGATTGTGAAGAGTAATCCAGCTCTGAGCTCTGACATTTGCTTGCTTAAATTTCAACAAGGAGTCGCTATGAGTATCTGCAGAACAACAATTCTTGAAACACATACGAAGGAAGATGCTGATTCATTGTTAGCTGACTATATCGAAAACTTTGACTCGATGTTTCCTGAATGCACACTAACCCTTAACTCAAGAATTAGCCCAACAACATTGGTCAGTAATTCAGTTTATTCTGACCAGGCAACGATTGAAAAAACAGGAAATGGAGCCCGCAAGGAATTCGCAGAGAAGCACAAGAATCGCATAAAACAAATGACTACTCATGTTGGAGAGGTCACTCTATCGAAGTAGATAACCATGAGATTGGGTCACTATATCAAGAACAATTGCAGTCAGGTGAAAAAGCCATTTCTTACTAACAACAGCAAAGCGAGATTTGAATGTGACAGCCGAGGAAACCGTCTTGGGAGGTTATGCCGCCTTCGGGCAGGGAAATATGGAAGCCTTTGCAAAGCTTTTCCATCCAGAATGCAAAGTCATTGTAAATGGTAAGCATGCTTTATCCGGCGAGTATGTTGGATTTGATGCGTTCAATGAAGGAAACTTATCCAAACTGAATACTGCCTATCCCGGCATGGGTATGGACATTGAGAAAGTCGTCTCGAATGACTCTGATGTAGTTGTGTTTCTCAAAGTCACTTATCAAAACTCAGTAGCTCGGGCGGTTCATCATTTTGTCGTAAAAGATGGATTGCTGATGGAGTTCAATGTCCATGATGATAGTCAATTAGCAGCTGAGGCGATTCAAATCTAAGTCATAAAAGCTGGATTTGTGTTGTGCGAGTTAACCAGGAGCTGGCTTGATCTGCTCCTTGCTCCTGATCGCATCACTGCACCACGCAAAACATTGCCTCTTGAATGATGCGAATCCAATCCATGCAGAAATTCTTCAACGCACCAAAGCCCACCAACCCAATCTTGAGAGGGTGAGGGAGTCCCCAGCTCATTATCAAAATAAACGATCGTACAATCTACCTTGCTCCTTATCTCGGTAATTCACACACTTCTGAAAAACAGATCCACCATTATATTCTCGGTCCCACGCATTTCTTGATTCACAATTCAGCAAGGCACCACAAGATGCTTGTAAAAATAAGAAACTAATAATGGCCATGGTCACGAATAAATTCATAATATCCTTGCCTTGATTTCTGTGATGGTGTGGCCCACCAACCTAATCACTCGTAATCTTCCCAGTTCCAGTCTTGGCCTTCACTTGGATCATAATCCAAAAGTTCTCTGACAACTTCTTGTCGCAATATCTTTCCTTCTCTGACATGAAAGGTGGACATAACTGCAATGTATCTTAGGTCTGTCTCATTAAATTTTGAAAACCATCGAGTAACAACAATCTCCTCATTTTCATAGAGAATTTTGCAAGGCCCAGAAGCGACCATACTCGACATTGTTTTCATTAAAACCTTTTCTGATTCAAAATTTGCCTCTAGCTCCATCCTATGATCCAAGCATAGATATTCAGGGCGTATCATTTCCTCAATCAATGAGTAGTCACCACGAAAACCGAGCCACCAAGCAGTGTCTATTTGTTCTCCTTTCGTCATTACCTCTCCTTATGCTGGTGTCCATGATTTGATTCCTGCGATGGTGTAGTCTCCCCAAACTAATCACTCGTAATCTTCCCAGTTCCAGTCCTGATTTTCTGCAGGATCATAATCCAGATATTCAACTACACTTTCTTGAGTAATAATTTTGCTGTCTCTGTAAGTAACGGCATTAATAATTGCCACACACAAATTCTCTCTTTCTAGCAGTTTCGAATATCGATGAATGCATAAGAATTTTTCACCTTCGTAGATCGTTCTGAAAGGGCCAATTTTGATACTGTTAGAAAAAGTAGAAATGATTGCTTTATCTGAATCAATATTTGTTTCAATTCCAAATCGATGGTCAATAGCTTTATAATCTGGATGATAGATTTCATCTACTAGAGAAAAATCACCTTTAAAGCCCAGTCTCCACGCTTTTTCAAACACTTCTGCTTTAGTCATTTTACCTCCCTCATGCTGGTATTCGTGATTTGATTTCACTGACGGTGAATCTGACTAGCTGCTTCCCTCTGAGTTTCTGCACTTCAGCATCGAACAGGATGCTCTCTAAAACATCCGGTCGATGCTGGATCTTCTGATGAATAGAACTAAGAAGGTAGCCAAAAGTTCTTGGTTCTGCTCCCTGAGTTCTTAGGAAGTAGGCCCAGGCACCTTTTGAGACTCTCTGCTGATCGTAGAGATAGTCCACAAAAGACCTTTGCTTCACGCCTTGCGTTGAATTCTTTTCTACAGGGTTCCCCTGTATCTCCGGTTGTTGTCCAGAGTGAGACACTAAATAGGGATGCTCTGTTGGATCCTTCTTTGGCAGGAGCAGGATGAGTTGCCTGTTCTGCTTCCAGGATCCATCTGCCTGACGTTTTGGAGGTCCAGTTATCCGTTTGAGGAGACCCAGTCTCTCCAATTGCTTCAGGGTTCTCTGTACGGTTGCTCGACTGACGTGGCCCCAGAGCTCAATCAGGTAATTGTCGGCAAGTCGAAGGCGGAGACTTTTGCGCCTGAGGAAGACTTGGATCAGTTTCTCGACACGAAGGATCAGCAGCGATGGTAAAGAATTTACCCACTCCTTGAGTCGACGGTAACGATTTGCCCAGAGTTGGCGCTTTCGAGGGGATTTTTGGGAACTGTGTCGTTGATGGAGTTGGATCTGTGGCATCCTGCCTCTTCTTCAAGTTGGTATGAAGAAGAGGAAGCAGTCATGAAATCTGGCTACACTTTTCATTTCCGTGAAAATTAGATGATGTTTTCATGGAAAACTTGAAATGTTGGTGCAGATATTTCATGCTTTCCAGCGAACGCCTAGTTCACTGGATTAGCCGGCCTTTCAGAATTTCAGTCGCCAAACTTTCGATTCTGTCTGTGCCGGTTGCTTCCTCTCCTGAAATTGCCTCCCCAGCGTCTCGCTAGTTCAGCTTCAGTTAAGAAACCCGTCTAAATTTTTCTTCGTCTATCCAATTCGTGCCTCTCAGCAGCTTTCTGGTTCTCGAGTTATCGCTTCATCCGGTACATGAAGTTGGCAATGTATTTAGTTGAGGAGCATTGCCACCGGACAACTGAGAGGCGTTAATCGTCCACCTCTCAGCGTGTATCTGGCTCAGTCCCCGCAATCTTCAGTGCTGCAGAAATTTGTTTTTCCAGTGATGATGAAAGCCACTGCCCTCCGTGACTGATTGCCGCATAGAATAAAATCCCGACAATTGCAGCTGCGGACAGCAGCCGTAGTCCTACAAATCGGCCACCACGTTGCTTTCTAGCAGTTGGTGGCGGTTCTTCCGGAACTTTGAATTCCTCAGCTGGTGGCCTGCTATAGATCTTTTCCTTGCTTGCTGATTCAGTTGTCTCAGTCTTTGTGTACTCCAGCAATCTGAGTCGATCATTCTCATGACGTAAGTTCTGAACATCCTTCTGAACGACCATTAGCATCTGCTGATAATTTTGCCGTTCTGTTGCAACCTCGTCCTCTCTCTTCTGTCGATCTGCTCGTTCACTGGTCAGCATTTCCCTCAAGTGGCCGATCTCACTGGACATGCGTTGGACCAGTTCCTTGTAAGGTTCTGAGGAAGATTCTGACAGCTCTGCGGAACGTTTTGCTTGTTCTGTAGGTCGTCCCAATGGTCCTGAAGGACGTTCTGGGTCGTTTTCTAGATCTAGAGCGGGATGAATTGCGTTCTGAAGGATTTGGAGTTGGGCGTCATCAATCATTCTTGACTTGCCCTGCTGGAAGGGTTCTACCCCTGTCTGTGTCAGCAAGGAGTATAATCTCGTCTTGCCAACCCGCAGATCTCTTGCTGCTGCAGTGATGGTTCTCATGTCGACCTCCATGTCGTTCTATAGTACGACCCAGGTCGTCCGCTGGGCCTTTACAGGGAATGGATTTGCATAATCCACACAAACTATGGGCTAAATCAAAAAAAGGGCGTGATGACGATTCTGGACATCTTCAGATATGGAATTTTTCCATTTTTTCGGGGATGGGGTCGAAGTCTTTGAAGTATGGGGTACGGAGGGGGGTCGGGAGGTCTAACTGTCTGCAGTATTATCGGGTGCTGGTTTTGGCGAGATGGGGGGTCTTCCTTGGCTGAACTTTAGGAATCGGCTCCATCACGAATTATTGCAGAGTCGAATTAATCTTTGCAATTTTTCTGATGATGTCTTAAGAGAGGTTTTTCTCTATTAGTTGGGTATCATCACAAGAATCATTTCATAGAGGTAACATGACCCCTTGGGAAATTCATGGCTATGAAGTAGCCAATTGCAATTGTGCTTATGGTTGTCCTTGTCAATTCAATTCACTTCCTACAACAGGAACATGTGAAGCCGCAGTGGGGTTTAGAATTGAGAAAGGGTTTTACGGTGATGTAAAACTTGATGGCTTAACTGCTGGAATGACAGCTAAGTGGCCCGGTCCCATTCATGAAGGAAATGGAGAAAGGCAGATCATAATTGACAAAAAAGCCTCACCCGAGCAACGCACTGCCTTAGAGAAAATACTCTCTGGTGATGACACAGAACCAATGGCCACAATTCAGTGGGTCATCAATGCAATGACTTCGACCCATCATGAAACGCTTTACAAGTCGGTCCAGGTTAATGGCAATATTAGCGAAAGAACTGGACGTGTAGTTGTTGATGGTGTTTTCCAAGTGGAGGCAGAACCAATCAAGAATCCTGTAACTGGTGATCCTCACAGAGTAAGAATTGATAATCCCAATGGTTTTGAATTCACTATCGCTGAAATGGCAAGTGGCACTACAAAGACCTCTGGAGGTGATATTGATCTACCTAATAACGATCAGACACACAGTCACATGTGTGAAATTCATTGGAACAATTCGGGAGTGATTCGAAACTAGTTCAGGTTGGTATTCCATTATTGGAAGTGTAGTGATGAGTGAGCGTACTGGAATTGAGAGGCTACTAGCTAGAGATCGGCTAATCATCAGCATGGCAATGCTTGCAATTTTTCTGATTGCAGCTGTTTACACACTGATGGGGGTCGGTATGTCAATGTCCGCTGTAGAGATGACATTTGGTGCTAGTGAAATGCCCATGCAGGATATGTCCTCTCGTAGCTCAGGCTCATCAATGATGGAAACGCCTTCTAAAGACATGCTTGACGGTGGTATGTCTTCCATGATGATGCCACCGGTTTGGTCTGCTAGCTATGCAGCTTTGGTGTTTCTAATGTGGTGGGTCATGATGATTGCGATGATGCTGCCGAGTGTCACATCAATCATCTTGCTGTATTCCACTTTGATGAGACGCTCGAATCACACTCAGAATCCCTCCATTTTAGCAGTAACTTTCTTGGGAGGTTACCTCGCTGCTTGGGCATTTTTCAGCCTACTGGCAACTCTGCTACAATCAGTTCTGGAACTGAGAGGCTTTGTGTCTCCGATGATGATGTCACTGACAAGTCAGATCATTGGTGCAGGGGTGTTGATTGCAGCTGGGCTATATCAATTCACACCCGTGAAGGAATCTTGTCTGCAACACTGTCAAAATCCAATGAAATTTCTTACAGAGAAACGCCGACCAGGTTATGGAGGTGCTTTCCTGATGGGGGTTGAACATGGTGCATTTTGCCTCGGATGCTGCTGGTTTTTAATGGCACTCTTGTTCGTTGGAGGGATCATGAACCTCTACTGGATTATAGGCCTGACAATGTACGTGCTGCTTGAAAAGTTAATTCCTACTAGAAACTTAATCAATATCGGGAAAATTGCGGGAAGTCTACTGATCCTGGGTGGAGTGGGAATCATCATCAATGGCTTTGTGAACTAGGATGATGATAGCGATGAAAGGTATGAGGGTGTTTGGTGATACACTCTGGATGGAAATTAGCAAAACAGATTAGTCAGCCTGGCTGTTGGTATCAGTACTGTTGAATAGTGCTGGAGAGGTCAACCCATCTGCACCAGCACTACCCCGATGATCTTGGCGGGATGGGGGGGGTCTGGTTCTTCTTGCTCTAGCCTGGCCCGCGGTGCCTCCAGTCGATTTTCCATCCTCAGCAGTCTTGCCAGTACCCCCGCTTTCTGGTCTGTTTGCAGCAATCTCTGATCGCAGCAGTACCAGTTCCTCGATGACCTGTTTGGATGTGGTGATCGGCATTGTGCCCTCAATACCTCAATGATCCAGCAGAAGGTACAAATCGTCTAACAAAACTTTCGCCTGCTGTGGAGTAGGAGGGGTCTTGTCTAAACCGAGGACTAATCCCGCCCTCGTCAAAAAATCTTCGTACTCTTCTTTGCTCAGTGGCATTGGCTACCCACAGATCATTTGCACCTGCATTACGGTCAGTACTAACTCTCCGCAGTCAGTTCTGCTGCGTTCAAATTAAGTTTAAAACGTAGCAGGACTAAAACCAGTTATTATGTTTTACAAAACATAATAATCTGTTCTTGATGGATGCTTGATACAGTTTGGTCGTTCGTTAAGTGATTAGATAACACTGCTTGAATGTATAGTTTTGACCTTGGTACACATTAACCTTATTTTGATGAACATTGGTTCAAATTAGGTATCAAAAGACAATGGGAAGCTATTGGAAAGAAGCCCAAGGTTGGATCTCTTAAAATTCTAGCACTTAAAGCAAAGGTTTAATCATGTATATGGAAGCAACTGTTAATGTTTGTGATGGATATCAAAAAACCCTACCATCACCTGAGAAAGGAGCCGTTCTGCTCAAGGATAATGGCTCCGGTTGTTGGGAGATTGTTTCTCAGGTTTGCAGCGATTATGTGCAAACACATGGAATCAAGCCATTAACAAAAGAAAAGTGCAGGATGATGATTGAGGCCAAAGGTGGTTTCCTTTCAGCTTAAAAATGAAAGACCAATATTTGCTGGTGTAGCGAGCGTAGAAAAATAACAGATCGCGTGCGCGGCTAATTAGGTGATGGGTATCAAGTATTGGGAGAATCATTCAAGTGCGCACGTGTACAATATACAGGGTGGCATTACTTGTATGTGAACCAATTAGCATCCCCAATGTATACTTTGGTCAAAAGTGAACATTGGACTGCTGAGATCAACAACCTTGCCCAACCTCGCGCATGAGCAGGTCGCAGGTGATAGCGTTAACCTTGACGATGAAACAGTGATTCTCCCGATGTGCTGAAGATCCCACTGACCTGCCTCTCCGGTTCTGCTGGGTTGGGTTTTGATTTCTTGCGTTCCTGCAGGAATGTCGTATCCATCCGCATCTGTTGAGCAGGGACACTCACAATGAAATCCTGCGTCAGAAAAGCTTTTGAAAGAATTGTTTCAAACGCCTGGCGGACAGATTTCATCAATTTTTCTGAGAGTATCTGCATCTAAGTCCTGGTCAGCTGCTACTACATTCAGTCTTGCCTGCTCAGGTGATTTCATCCCTGGAATGGGGCAGGTGACCGCCGGATTGGCTAAGACAAACTGCAGCGCCAAGTCAAGCATGCTTTTCTCTGGGGTCACGAATTGTCGGAGTTGACTGACTCGACCAAGTTCTTTCAAGAATTTTTCATGTTGATCCCCACCCAGATTCCATTTCAGCCGTACAGAATCCGTAAAGCGAGTGTCTGCAGAGAATTTATCCACGAGCAAACCCTGAGCGATTGGGCCCCGTAATAGCACACCGATATTGTTCTCCAAGCAGTAAGGCAGGATGTCCTTTTCTGCGCTCCGGCTTAAAACAGAGTAGTTGATCTGACAAGCCGCACAGTTACCATCCACATTGATCACTTTGAGAGAAGACATGTCATTAGTGGAAATCGCGTAATGGCGAATCTTCCCCTGTTGCTTTAATAGTTCGAAAGCTTCTACAAAAATTTCAGGATTTTCTGGAGTGCCCACATGACATTGATAGAGATCGATGTAGTCTGTTCCCAGCCGATATAAACTGGCGTGGCAACAATTTATAATGCTGTGAATGCTTTTCAAGCCAACAGGGTCACCGATTCTTCGGCCCCAATTCCCAACCTTTGTGGCAATAAAGACCTTATCACGCTTGTTCTTCAATGCCTTGCCAGTGTAGAACTCACTTTGACCAAGTCCATAGGAATCCGCGGTATCAAATAGATTAACACCTGCATCAAAGGCAGCATCAACCGTCTGGATGGCCTGGTTTTCCTCTATCGGACCCCATTGGCCGCCGATGCCCCAACAACCCATGGAAATAACACTTACTTCAAAGCCCGTCTTTCCAAGAATTCTGTATTTCATGTCTCCTACCTATATTTAATAATTATAAAGAAATCTAACTAGTAGAAGTTAAAAATGAGTTTTTTATGGAAATAAAAGTTGTGGATGTACAGTCTCATGTTTTTCCAAAAGACTATGCTGAGTTACTCTGTAAAAGTAAATCCAAAGTAAGGGGCACAAAGATTACAGAAAATAAATACGCAGTCGATTATTTTAATGGCATGTATACGTTCTACATAGATTTGGAAAAATATGAACCCAGCTTGATCCTTGAAAAAATGGAGAAATCCAAGATTGATGCAGGACTGATCAGTGTGAATATACCCACTCCAGATTTATTGGATGAAGAACTCCGGTTGGTAGGCTCCCAAATCTGTAATGATTACATTGAGAGCCTCTGCAACAAA
Source organism: SAR324 cluster bacterium (assembly GCA_029245725.1). NCBI lineage: Bacteria > Deltaproteobacteria > SAR324 cluster bacterium. The sequence goes on from JAQWOT010000308.1 coordinate 18,606, forward strand.
TACCCTAAAAAATTCTTTGGGCTTGCTAACATTGCGATCAATAATCCTACAAATTCAATTTCTGAGTTAAATCGTTGTTTGCAAAAAAGTAATCTTTTCAAAGGTGCTTTTGTCAGCTCGCATATCAATGAAAAAAACCTAGATGATCCAGAGTTTTTTGAATTTTACGCCCAACTAGAAGCTAGAGGAATTCCCCTGGTTTTACATCCCACAGTTCCGGCATGGGGCGAGGTCATCAAAGACTACAGCTTGATCCCAATGATGGGTTTTATGGTCGATACTTCTATTGCGTTGATGAGGCTCATTCTCAGTGGAACACTTGACAAGTATCCTGAGCTAAAGATAGTTCAACCACATTTGGGTGGAATTCTCCCTTACATCATGGGACGGATTCAAGAACAAATTGAAGTTAAGAAAAGAGGTAATGCTAATATAAAAAAAGAGATCAAAAGCTACTTCAAGAACATTTATTTTGATTTGGTAAGTCCATCTGATGAGGCTATCGAATTTGCTAAAGCATTTGTTGGATCTAAGAATTTAATGTTTGCTACAGACCATCCTTGGATTGAGATGGATTCCATGGTAGATTACGCCCATAAAATGAATGTTAGTCCAGAAGAAAAAGATGATATCATGGGGTCAAATGCATCTAAACTGTTCTCCCTAAAAAGCTAAATAGTGCGGTAAACAACTGATGACTCCATTGGTTTGCTAGTTTTCGATTTGGGTTCTAAGGACAAACAACAATTTAATCATTAAATAGTATAAAGCTAGTTTTTGATTGAGGTATATTAAATAAGACTTTAGGTCAAAAAGCTATTATCGAACATATCTCTTGGAGTGCTTGGCCTCCAACTTCAGATAGACATCTCTTATGACTCGAGCATCTTCTAAAGCATTGTGCTTATTTGAGCGGTCACTTGCTCCTATAAAATTTTCTTTGAAATATTCTTCTTCAGGATCATAACCTTCCCAACGTAGCAGGCTGACCACGTCAATAGGCCACCCATCAATATATTCCGGCATATCTTCTACATACTTGATTCTCATCATTGTACGGAATACGACCCAATCATATGTTCCACCTGAAGCTGCTAAGACAATCTTTTCCCCAAACGACTGCAACCAGTTTTTTAAACCCTTTGGATGCGAAACTACCCAGTCTAGGTCGCCTTTGAAAAATTGGGTTTTGCCTGATTCTTTGTACGTGTGATCACTCATGTCTGTAAGAATAAATCTGTCGACTACGTTTTCTTTTAGCCAACGATCCATATGGGATTCATCATAGTCAGTGAATTCTGCATAAAATGCTCGTGTTCCATCATACGAGACAAATCCAATACTCATTGGGGTGGTTTGCTGGTGCAGACGAGTTACTTCAAGATCATAGAATAAAATCAAAAATCCTCCTGGTACTCATCGTTTAAAAATTTGAATTCATAGGTCGAAACTCGAAGTAAACATTGGAGAAAGGATAGGGTTTACTTTGAAGAAGCACCTCCGCATCAATAGAAGTAAAGGAAGAAGGATGCGGGGGTGTTAGGGTATTATCAAACTCATAAATTTCCAGTAATTCCCTACGAATTTAGACAACACTCATCAACCAATTATCAATTAGTTTGTATATTTAAATTTCTTGATATATTTATAATTAAATTTTAATAAATGATTAGAACCCAAAAGCAATATGCTGCGACACAATGGCTAAGCTGATTCAGTGGTTCTTTCACTGAACTTCATTCACAAATCCAGTCAGTGAAATAATTCGTGGGAAATATCAGACAGCGTGGATATTTCCCACATTTCAGGCTTGTATTCGTTCACCCGCACCATGAGAGGTTTGTATGTCACCTGCAAATTTCCGTCGTTGGAGAAGGATCTTGATCTGGAGTACTTTGACTGGAAGTACAGTGTGGTTACTGGGTTTGATAAGTGCCTGGAACCCTAAACTAATTGCCTCCCTTTACAGTATTATTGGTCTTTAACTATCCAAGACAACCAGCCCGTTCAGCTGCTACCTTAGGAATCGAATTCCTAGATATTATCTAGCCTAACTGGTGATAACCACCAACAAGGGCAACTAAAAGGGCAACATTATTGATAACCAGAGTAGATTTGGGACTACTTTGATCCGCTCCCATCACCCTCTCTCGCATCACTGCACACTCCAAAAACTCCCCTTCTGGATCAAAACTCAAAACAGATTACGATTATTTTGCGATCATTCCTGTGATCAGCTGGTCTTGACTGCACTCCATCCTAGCAAACATCTGTATTAACCCTGATTAATCTATCGGATTAGTAATCCGTTGGTCTAAGTTTTTGGGGTTGATTCCCTTGCTCTGTCAAATATGTTCGATGTCCGCAGTCGTTCCAGTACTTCCATCGCATTGGATACCCTATCTTCCTTTGTGGATCTGTCCTGCAGTGGTTCAGTGGAATTAGATAGATATTCTTCCAGTCTTTGCTTCAGTCCTATGTTGTATCTATTCATATGATTTTCCTCTGAACTCTCTGCAAACCTTTGTTCTGTTGGATTCCAAGCTATCCAATATGACCTTTTCTTTCGTATTGTCCCTAGAACACAGAGACGGAAGTTTTGCCAACCATTTGATTCTTTCATTAGTTTGAGGAGTACCCAATGACTGGAACTTTGTTTATCGAAAAAATGGGCATCAATCTGCCAATCAGAATATTCAGTGTCCAATGTATCGATTGTTTTCATCACTTTCCTAATGAATGAATTTTTCATACAAGTTAGTATTGATGCAGATGATTTGCTGATGTTTATGGATTAATGGATAAGAGAACTCGGTCACTCTGCATGGTAGGCTCAGTCCTTGGGGGCCTGCCTACCACACTCGTTCCTCGTTAGATCCAGCACAGAAGAGAGAAGACAAAACTCCCTATCGTGCGCGTAATGTTAGTATTCAGCTGTCCTGTCCCTACCTGTTTCTCCATTTGTCCCTATCTGTTTCTCCATTTGTCCCTATCTTGTCCCTATCTAATCACCAACATAAGGACAAAAATAAAGCATTAGTATCAGTTAGTTGAAT
>JAQWOT010000309.1 GCA_029245725.1 SAR324 cluster bacterium
ATCCACTGGATAGCGGCGGTCATTTGGCTAAATTGATCACAGGCCCTAATAAGAATTTTTCTAAAAATGCCACAATTTTGGTGACTTCCCAAGGTTGTGATTCAATGCATATGTAGACAAATTTCCTTGACATTTGTTTGATTTCATGTAGTTCACCATTTGACCAAATACTTAAACAATCACAATATTAATTCTCTTCAATGGAGTTTCTCATGAAAAATATTTTGGGATTATTGATTGGAAGCAGTCTCGTTGGGACTGCACTTCTTCCAATGTCAGCTTTTGCCACAGACAAAGGAATGGTACTAGCCCTTTCATGTGCATCATGTCATGGAACTAACGGAGCAAGTCCTGGCTCAATTCCAAGAATTCAAGGCAGAACAGCAGATTACATCGAGAAAGCAATGTTACAATTCAAGTCTGGTGAGCGCCCTGCAACTGTAATGAATCGGATTGCTAAGGGCTACACTGATGAGGAAATTAAATTATTATCTGCCTACCTCGGTAAATTCTCACCAAGCAAATAATCGGAGAAAATCATGGCAAAGCTGACTCGAAGACAATTTGGTAAACTAGCTGGATTAGGAAGTCTTGGTCTGATGACGGGGTGTACAACAAGTTCCCTAGTGTTTCGAAAAAACCCCAGAGTTGTTGTAGTTGGTGGTGGTTTTGGTGGAGCTACTGCTGCGAAATATTTGAGAATGATGGATCGTGATATGGAGGTCACACTGGTTGAACCAAATTCAACCTACTATACCTGCCCTTTCAGTAACTTGGTCGTTGGTGGCGTAAAGGGCATGACAGATATTGCCCATGACTACAAAACTTTGCAGAGCAAGTACGGGGTCAGTTTTGTCAGGGCAAAGGCTTATCAAGTTAAAAGCAATGCGGTCATTCTGGAAGACGGCTCAAAGATTCCTTTTGATCGAGCTATTGTCTCTCCAGGCATAGATATTCGCTATGACAAAATGCCGGGACATTCACAAAGTATTGAAAAAAAGATTCCTCACTCATGGAAAGCAGGTCCCCAGACGATGCAGCTTCGAAGACAACTAGAAGCTATGGCTAATGGTGGAACCGTCATTATTTGTCCTCCAGGAAATCCCTACCGCTGTCCTCCAGGGCCCTATGAGCGAGCATCGATGATTGCTCATTACCTAAAAAATAATAAGCCAAACTCAAAGATTATTATCTTGGATCAGAAGGAGAAATTCTCGAAGCAGCCCCTATTCACTGATGGTTGGGACATGCACTACGGAGATTTGATTGAGTGGCGCTCAGCGACTGCTGGAGGTAAGGTTTCAGAAATTGATGCTGATGGAATGAGGCTCAATACTGAGTTTGGTTGGGAAGAAGGCGATGTGATCAACTACATCCCAGCTCAATGGGCTGGAGCAGTAGCCCGAAAATCTGGATTGGCTGATGAAAGTGGTTGGTGTCCAGTTGACCACGTTACCTTCGAATCCACCCTGATTCCAAACGTCCATGTCATTGGTGATGCTAGTAAGGCTGGAGCGATGCCGAAGTCTGGTTTCTCAGCAAATAGTCAGGGTAAAGTAGTGGCTGCGGCTGTGGTTTCAATGTTTTGGGGAGAAGCCCCTGTTTCCCCATCCTTTGCCAATACTTGCTATAGTTATGTAACCCCTGATTATAGCGTTTCAGTGGCAGCAGTTTACAGCGTCCAAAATGGGGCAATTGCTGGGATAAAAGGCGCCGGGGGGGTGAGCCCCAAAGATGCCAGTGCAATTGTTCGTAAGACAGAAGCCACTTATGCGCAAGGCTGGTACGATAGTATCACCTACGACATGTTTGGCTAATTCATCATTGTAAGCAGGCTGTGTGTTACTTATGAAACCGCAGCCTGTTTTCATTCGGTATTCTCCTCAAGCAGAGGCAAACGCAATTCGATCTCAAGGCCTCCAAAAGATCCCCTCCGAGCACTTATCCTCCCCTGATGCGCTTGCATAAGTTCCTGGCAGATCGCCAAACCTAGTCCACTTCCGCCACTGACTCTATTTCTTGATTGTTCAGTTCTATAAAATCTGTCGAATAAATGTGGCAGATCTGCTTCTGAAACACCTGGTCCATTGTCACTTAGCAAAAGAACAACTTCATTCTGGTCAAAACCACTGCGAACATCCAGATTGCTATCTGAGGCATGGCGAGCGGTGTTTTCCATCAAGTTCAAGAGAACCTGGTGCAGGCGGTCGTAATCTCCATTAATGGGAAGTTCAGCTTGTGTTGGTGTCCAGTTAACTTTCACTCTCGCTGCCTCTAAACGAGTTTGAGCTTGTTTTAAAGCCTCGATCACTAGTTTATTGAGTTCAAGTGGCCTGAAAAAAAGTTCTAGCTTGCCGAGTTCAAGGTGATTGATGAGTCGGAGGTCTTCAACGATTCTCTGTAGTCGAGTTGTCTCCTGATGCAAAGAGGCTAGGCTACTTTTATCGAAAGAACGGACACCATCTTCGAGCGCCTCAATTTCTCCTTTCAAGATAGAAAGCGGAGTCCTCAGCTCATGAGCAGTATCTGCAAGCCACTGCTGCCGTTGGTATTCATAATTTTGGAGAGCAGCAGCCATTTCATTGAAGGCTTGCGCCAATTGCCCTAACTCATCAGAGGTTGCCACAGGAATACGCGTATCTAGTTGGTGTTCTCTCAGTTTTTCTGTTCCATTTTTTAACTCCTGCACTGGTTTCAGCAATTGTCTGGAAACTAACCAAGCGATCAAAGGACCTAGCAGGACTAGGGAGCCACCAAAAAACCAGAGCCACTGAAGGTTTCTCTCCAGAAAACGCAGGCCACTTTGTGGAACGTTTCCATGCCATTGAAGAAAGGCTACAATACGATGCCTATAATTTATCGGCATTCTCAAGACCACAGTTTGATTGGACGGCTGCCCCGCAATTAAGCGTCCTTGTGTGTCAACAAGTGTAAGATTGCTTCCCCATTCTTGGGCTCTAGGTGGTTTGCGAGCCCGTGGTCCACTCAAATCAGGACTTGATTCAAAAAGTTCAAAAGATTCATCAAAGTCTTCAAATAAATCCCTGGGACCATGTTTTCTTGGTCTCTGCATGCTTAAGGGAAAATTTTCTCCCTCTAAAACTGCCTGTCGCAGAGATTCCTGGAGTATGATGAACCAATAGATTCTTTGATTCTCCAGGAGGTTCCAACTGCGTTGGATAGCGTAGTGTTGTTCCAGCACTCCGACAACATAGCGAAGGCGTCCAGATTCTTGCTGTTGTAAAAAGCCTCTGAATTCTGAACGGACTTGGTTGTGTACAGCCAACATCATCAGACCCATCAACAACACAGCATGTAATAGAAAGGCTAAAAATAGCTTTGTGAACAATGAAAGCAATGGTTTTTGGAGCCCAATTTCTTGCTGATTCACAAGGCTAGATTTTTCGAGAAGTGAATAAATGGGCATCAATCGATTCTTGATGATCTGACCGAAATAACGAAAGTTAATCATCTGAGTCTAAGAAATAAGAATTTGGCTGGTATCTAAGATAGAGAAAAAACTGATTGATTCTTAAAAGATTAATTTCGCTTTTGAAAAAATATTTTCTATGGAAAAGAATGAACCCCTCTCGAGTGGACACTGACTTTGCTGATATGTTTTATTTTTTTAAAGTAAGACTGAAATCTTAGTTGACCCAAAATGTTGATAATCAAAGTCCAGAGGGTCTTACATATATATTTTAGTGACTATCAATTCCCAGAAAATTTTCGGTTCTGATTAATTGTTGGAATATTTCCAAATAATGAGGATGCTCCTTCTCAAATCGGGATTTTAATTCATTGTAAACGGATGAGGGAGGCGAAACACCCCAGTGTGGAGTATCAGGATTATCGATCCTCGCGGCCAAAAACCCATTTAGCCATTGGAGTTGAAGTTCTTTATTTTCAAGAGGTGGTAAGTACTCCGTTGGGATTGAGGTTGAACACCGAAAAGCGGCCCAACCGTATCCATACCAGTCAATCTGATTAACTTTCAAAATTGCCTCTTTGGGATTTTTTTTGCTAGTTTCTGAGGAGAAATTTTGCCATTATTAGTAATGTTGCAGAAGCTTAAAATTCGTGAAAGGAATTAAATGACATTTACTTCAGCTTACTTAGTCTTCTTGATTTTTTTCTTTGTCTTCATTTTCCCAATGGCATTAGGGGTCGGTCTGTACTGGTATGAAAAGAAATCTGGAATGGATAACGCCTGATCCAGATGATTGAACTCATTATAGTTGCCTCTCTTGCACCTTTTTTTCTGCTTGGGGTTGCAACCATGTTTCAGGGCAGCCTTTTAGCAGGTCTTGGGGGAGCAGTTTTGGCATCCCTTACCCTGTTCTTTGGCTATCGTTTCTTGAAAGATGAAATTCATCGACGGTTTCAAATATCGAAATCTACAAACTGAAGAAAAATTTCATGGTGCTACCAACCCGCAAAAAAGACAGAGTCGATTCTATTATTCAAGTAACCCAAACCTTCCGCAGTCCCACTGACTTGCAAGACTTTCGAAATTGGTTGTTGGATCAAGAGCCAAGTGAGGAAGAGGAATCTGTAAGTCAATTTGGCCCTCGCAAAACAGATAAATGGATTGGATTTGGAGATAGGTTTCATTAAGAACCTTAAATCAAATCTGGTTTTTTGGACTCTCCTGTTACTACTGAGTCCAACTCTCGCCACATCAGAAAATCACCTCAATTCCCAGAGATGGCTGACTGGAGACCGTTTGGAGTGGCATTCTCTCTACTTGGATAGTAATCCAAAACCCAGCAGAGCTATCATATCTATCAGAGCAGCCATTGAGGGGAGAACTACGATTAGAATGTCTCCCCAGCAGCAGTGGTCGGATTGGTTGACTTTCCCACTTTGGG
>JAQWOT010000310.1 GCA_029245725.1 SAR324 cluster bacterium
GGTCATACTATTCAACTTTGTAACAAAAAAAAGATTACTATTTTTGCTGATGCCATTTTTGTAAGTGGCAATCTTGTTCCAAATTCTGAACTACTTTTTTCTGCTGGGCTTACTGTTGAACCAAATGCAACCCCACCTCCCTTAAATTCTGAAGGACGGATTCTTAATTCTGCTGTTTTTGCTACTGGCAATGTTATTGGCTCTTCTTTTGGAGGGCAAAGATCATATTTCAATGGTCTCAGTGTCGCAACATCCGTGGCTAACTTCCTTCAAATTTAGAAGTTTGGATTTCCCTGCTGAGTTAAAGTGAAAAATCTGTTTCTTGCAATTGACCAAGGCACCACAGGTACCACCTGTATCCTTTTTGATGAACAATGGCATTTACTTGGCCATGGGTACTTGGAACACACTCAGTTTTTTCCTAGGCTTGGCTGGGTTGAACATGATCCAATTGAGATATGGAATAATGTTCTAAAGTCTGTCAGTTTGGCGCTGCAATCTGGTGGTCTTAATGCTCAAAATATTAGAGCGATAGGTGTTGACAATCAGGGTGAAACTTGTCTTGTCTGGGACCGTTCTTCTGGATTACCTGTGTATAACGCAATTGTCTGGCAAGATCGTCGGACTGCTGAAGCAGCTACAAAATTACGTTCTGAATGTGGGGAAATGATACACCAGTCGACAGGTCTTCATGTTGATGCGTATTTTTCTGCTCTAAAAATTCTATGGATTCTTGACCACATTCAAAATGGTTGGCAACGTTTTTATAACAAAGAGCTACTTGTTGGAACGCTTGATACATGGATAATCTGGAAACTGACTCAAGGAGAATCTTACGTAACTGATCCTTCGACCGCTTCTCGTACGATGCTTTATGATCTTTTTAAGGGTTGTTGGGACGAAGTTCTTACTGAGAAAATGCAGCTTTTTTCTTCATTTTTGCCTAGGATTCAGGAGACTGCATCTATCTTCGGTTACACATCCAAAAATTCTTTTTTCGGTGTTGAAGTACCAATCAGTGCCAGTGTCGTTGACCAAGCTGCCGCCTTATTTGGACAAACATGCTTCGAGTTGGGTTCAATAAAAACTACTTATGGGACTGGATGTTTTACACTAATGAATATTGGTCAACAGCCTCAACTATCAAAGAATGGTCTTTTGACTACAGCTGTCTGGGATCTTGGTGGCAGAGTTTCTTATGCCCTTGATGGTGGAGTTTACATCGCAGGAGCTGCGGTTCAGTGGCTTCGAGATGGTCTCCGTATTATCCGAAATGCGCAAGAAACTGAGTGGATTGCTGAGTCGGTAGAAGATTGTGGTGGTGTTTATTTTGTTCCTGCCTTTGTGGGTTTGGCGGCCCCTTATTGGGACCAATACGCACGAGGTACAATTGTTGGACTCACTGGTGGGGCGACTTACGCTCATATCGTTCGTGCCACTCTTGAATCGATAGCTTTCCAAGTGGCAGACAATCTTGAGGTCATGAAAACGGATTCTGGGATAGAATTTGATGTTATGCGAGCTGATGGTGGTGCAGTGCAAAACAAATTCTTGATGCAATTCCAGGCCGACATACTTGGGATTCCTGTTGAGGTGCCCGAAATTCATGAGACAACAGCTCTGGGCTCTGCTTTTCTTGCTGCTATCGGAATTGGAGCAGTTACTGACACAAAAACTTTGGAAGAAAATTGGAAACTTTCTCGTCGATATGAACCCACTATTTCTAGTGATGAGCGTTTTGAAAAAATATCACAATGGAAAAGGGCGGTAGAACGTTCGAGGGAATGGGATCTCAATCGGAATAGTTAAATTAGTAATTAATCTGATGCGCTTATGCCGTTTTGAATAAAAATAGTAAGTTAGTGTGGACTATTTGAGACTTAATTTCACCTAAGATTGAAAAATTTCTAGTTCTGCTTGAAGTTGCCTAATGTCTATTTTTGAATCAGGAGGTAGCGCTTCAGGCAAAAAATGTACTCGAGTCAAGTGGGTCGATTAGAGTTCGAGTTAATTGAAACACTTCTAATTCATTAAATTAGGAAGTGGTGCAAGCTTTCATTACGCAGTTGCGAAATCTAGAAGAGCGCAAGCCATAGCACGACAAAGAGTTCAAGGATTTGTTCTAAAGCTCCCAGGCAATCACCAGTATAGCCTCCGAGTCGCTTGTTGAGATAGCGACGCACCAACAGTACGATCACGAAGCCTCCCACCAGAAAACCCAGTAGGAAAATACCTTCGACCAGCAAAGCTGCCAACACAACAGAGGCCAAGCCTGCAAACAGTAGTCGCCATGGAGAGTGAGGTGCAGCTAGTAGCCGCATCTTGCTATGTTCGTCACGCTGTACGTAGCTACTGACATTCTGTAACAGCACGGCTCCAAAGCGGGGATAGCTGTGCATCAGCACCAGGGCTAGGGGAATCTGACTGGGCTCCAGCAACAAAAGTGCGTTGCCCTTCAGCAGAAAACTAGTGATCAGACCGAGTACGCCGAAGGTGCCCAGATACGAATCTTTCATGATTCGCAGCACCTGATCCGTAGTCCAGCCTCCTCCCATCCCATCACAGAAATCAGCGAAGCCATCCTCGTGAAAAGCCCCAGTGACCCAGATACCAAGAGCCAAGGTGCCCCAAATAGCCAAGCCAGTGCCCCACAAGCCCTGCAAACCCAGAAAAGCTAGCGCACAGATGCCACCGATCAGCCAGCCTACCCAGGGCAGATAGCTGGAGGCCCGTTGCATCTGAACAGTGGAATAGGCAACGTGAGGAGTTGGTAAGCGAGTGAAGGACTTGACGGAGAGCCAGAACGCTTGCCATTCACGATCCAGCAAGTCAGGGATATTCAGGGACATGCCTGACTGACTCCGGCAGATTCGAAGGAAGCCATTTCATTGAGGAAGCGCACTGCAGACTCCAACAAGGGTAACGCAAGGGCCGCACCGGAACCTTCTCCGAGGGCCAGGTTCAAATCCAGTAAGGGGGTCGCGCCGATGGCATCCAGCAGATGGCGATGGCCCAGTTCTCGTGAACAATGGGCAAAAATACAGTAGTCAATCAGGTGTGGATAACTCAACAGGGCAGGCAAAAGGGCAGCTGAGACAATAAATCCATCCACCAATATTGTGATCTGCAATTCTGCTGCCTGCATCGCAGCTCCACAGAGCATCGCTAATTCGAAGCCCCCAAAAGTAGCGAGAACCTCCCAGGGATTCTGAATATCCTGATGGAATTCAAGGCCTTGCTGCAGCAGATGTTGCTTGCGCGCTAGCCCCGATTCATCCAAGCCCGTACCGCGTCCAAGGCAATCTTTCAAGGATACGTTGAGTAAACAGCTGGTCAGCAGACTGGCGGAAGAGGTGTTGCCAATGCCCATTTCTCCGAGACTAATCAGATTCCCTCCCTGTGCACGATAATCCCGAATCAACTGAGCTCCCACCGAGATCGCTTGAATACATTGGTTGGGCGTCATGGCCACTTCTGTAAGGAAATTACGCGTACCTTGAGAAATTTTTGCTGAGATGAGGTTTGAATTAGAAGGCAACTCGCCACAAACTCCAGCATCAATGATTTTCCAGTCCCAGCCGTTTTGTCGACAAAATACGTTGACTGCAGCTCCTCCACTGAGGAAATTCAGGACCATCTGGCGGGTGACTTCCTGGGGATAGGCGCTGACTCTGCTCTCGGCAATTCCATGGTCTGCAGCGAAGAGAAACAGGGTAGGATTTTTGATTTGAGGGGTCAGGTTCTGCTGAATTTGACCAAGCTGTAGCGCCAATATTTCCAGTTGTCCCAAGGCGTGGAGTGGCTTGGTTTTCTGGTCAATTTTTAGTTGAAGAGCTTCCTGTTGTTCTGTGGAACGAGGTGAAATCCGAAATGCTGAGCTGAGTGTGTGGAGATCTGTAGAAATTTCAGGCAAAGCGTGGGGACCGTTTTTCGAGGAAAGCAGACAGTCCTTCTTGTCCATCAGAATGCTCAACAGTGCGAACCAGGTTCTGACGTTCGTGTTCCAGTTGGGTTTCGAGCGGAGTGTTCCAGGATTCGTTGAGCAGTTGTTTAACAGTTGCAAATGCGTGGCTGGAGCGGTCAGACAAACGGCTTGCCCAACTCAGGGTCTCTGCTGTGAGTTGATCAGGAGACACAACTCGGTTGACCAATCCCCAGTTCAGTGCTTGTTCTGCGGAGATCCATTCATCTAATGCTGCAATCTCCAGGGCACGTCCAAGTCCAACTAAACGTGGAAGGAACCAAGTTCCTCCGCCATCCAAACAGAGTCCCTGACTGGTGAAGGCTTGTTTCAGACGCGCTGTCTCGGCCATCAGTCGAAAGTCGCAGGCCAGAGCGAGGGAGAAACCGCCTCCGGCTGCAGTTCCATTGATGACTGCCAGGATAGGCTTAGGAAAGCGACGGATTTCAGTGATGCAGAGGTGAACACGAGTAGCCAACTCATGAAAGGCCATACTGGGACCCTGTGGATGTGCACTGATCCACTTCAGGTCACCTCCTGCTGAAAACACAGTACCCTCTCCGGTGATGGCCACTATCTTTACAGATTCATCCTGTCGGAGTTGAAACAGGTGTTCCAACAATTCTCTGGCCATCTCTCGCGTGAAGGCGTTGCAGGCCTCAGGTCGTTGGAGATGGAGCCAAGCCAGAGAATCCTGTTGTTCCAAACGTACTGGGCTCATCGTCAATTCAGGTTGAGATGCTTCAGGGGCACACTCTGAATTTTAAGCCCATCATAGTTGCTGTCATCGCTGGAAGAATTAGAGAATTCGAGGGAGTAATCTTGGTCATTTGCTGTGGAACCATCAGCGAGTCCAATTAATTTGATGGTCTGGGGTTGAAACCAGTTGCTGGTAGTGAAGGTTAGGAAGCTACCTTGCGTGATGACAGCCTTGGTTGTATCTGTCGAAGAAGTACTGATGATCACATCAGCTTTGGGCTTGCTTTTGAGTTGAATGGTAACCTGTGCATCTCCACCAGCTTCATCAGTTTGTTCGTCTAATGCGTACACTATAAATCCAGCCTCCGTTGAGTCTAGGCTGATGAAGCGGACAATCCGCTCTGGGGTGGTGTAATTAGGATCTGCCTTTTGAAACGTCTTATCTGCAGCGCCTATTACCACTTCAAATTGTTGACTATCATCAATTTGGTAGTCGTCTATCCCAGTAACTCTAATGGTTTGAGGAGTTTGCCAAGTAGTACTATCAAAAATGAGTATTGAGGGAGATACGCGGCCTTCTGAGGCATCGCTTGTGCTCAAGGGTAGGAATACCTCTTTACCTGAGCTTGGTTTGCTTCTCAATTTAACTGTAAACTCTTGTTGTGCTCCAGACTCGTTAATGTATTCGTTTTTGGGCATATAAATCAGAAGATCTTGGAGTTCATCATCTTGGTAGTAAACAGGAATTTTATTTTGGAAATAAGAGTTGTTAATATCTGTAAATGAAGAAATATTGGAATAGACAGGATCGTTCGTGTTGAGGGTAATACTCAAGTTATCTGAGATTGAAGCTATTGATTTATTTGTAACCGTAATTTCTTGAAATTCACTCCATTGCTCAGAACTAAGAGTTAGTGTTTTAGGAGAGGTAATAAAATTATCTGTAGATCCAAAATCCAACAAAACTTCATTTTCAGGCTCGGAAAGTAATCTTACTCCAAGTGTAGTCTCATCTTGGAAAGTGGAGGTAGCGAGGAGGTTTTCGTCAGACATGCCAAAATTGAATTCAATTCCTGATTTAT
>JAQWOT010000311.1 GCA_029245725.1 SAR324 cluster bacterium
ATAGTAGAAAAAAATTGTGTCGAACGTATCTTAATAATTCTCTAATAATATTAAGATATGAATTTTAAAAAAATAAAGGAGAGATTATGTCTGTTAAAAAGATAACAAGAAGAAATTTAATATTATTAAGCACAGCATCTGCAGGTGTATTGGCAACCGGATGGCCAAAAAATATACTTGCAAACAAAGTAACAGTAGTTAATTCCATTAGATCACTGTCAAATCCATACCATGCAACATGGAACAAGGGTGGAGAGGCGTTTGCTAAATGGGCTGGAGCTGATTATGTGACTCTAGTAACTGAAGGAAATAGTGAAAAAGGGATATCCGACATCAAGGCAATTATTGCTAAGACGGGAGGCAACATGGTCCTTAATGTGGATCCAAATGAAAGCCCTGATGCTAGATCTATAGTTGAAGAATGTGTAAAGGCTGGTGTTTACGTAGTTACACAATGGAACAAACCAAGTGACCTTCACCCATGGGATTACAATCCTCACTATGTGTCTCATATATCGTTTAATGGACAACCAAGTGGGAAAGCAATGGCAGAAGCTCTTTTTAGTTCAATGGGAGGATCAGGAGGAATTGTTGCTTTAGGAGGTATTTTATCAAATGTACCTGCTATAGAACGGAAAGCAGGACTAGATCAAGCTTTGTCTGAGAATAAAAATGTAAAATTACTTGATTTTCAAGTAGCTAATTGGGACCCAAATAAAGCACATGAAATTACAATGTCATGGTTAACAAGATTTGGGGATGAAATTAAAGGAGTGTGGGCCGCTAATGATGGTATGGGTATAGCGGCATTAGAAGCACTTCGTGCAGAGGGTCTTGCGGGAAAAGTCCCAGTCTGTGGAATTGATGGTATTCAGTTAGCTGTGGAGGCAGTCTTAGAAGGTGAATTCGCAGGAACGGTTGCTTGGGATCCATTTTGGCAGGGTGGAATGGGACTATCAATAGCCTATCATGCCAAGATGGGTGAAATGAATCCAAAGTATCAAGCAAAGGTGCATAGAGAATTCTATGGAACGGGTATATATATCACTAAAGAAAACGCCCGGGAGTTTTATAATGAAAATATTAAGAGTTCGCCAAAATTGGATTTTTCAGATATTTGGGGAAGAGTATCCAGCCAGATACAATACAGTTAACTGAATATGATGAAATGGTGTAATTTAAATTACACCATTTTTTTCAAAAGAGTAAAAGGAGATAATTGTTAAGGAATAAAATAGAGAGATATGAATTGTTAGCCCCTATCCTCGTCTTGATACTCTTATGTGTTATAATAGGGATATTAAATCATAACTTTTTCTCAATAAGAAATTTTACAAGAATTGCAAACGGAGCATCAATACCACTAATATTGGGTATCGGAGTAACTTTTATTTTGATAATGGGAAGCATAGACCTATCTATTGAAGGTATTGTTGCTTTTAGTGCAGTTACTTTAAGTTTAATTGTATTGAATGGAAGTAACGAAAATGATTTTGGATACTTAGGTATCGTATTTGTACTAATAATTGGAGCACTTTCTGGATTATTAAATGGCATCATACATGTCTATTTAAGAATACCATCATTTATGGTCACATTGGGAGTATGGTTTATCGGAGTAGGTGTTGCAAATGCAATATTGGGTGGTATTACTGTTCGGATTAATGATAAAAGTATCCGTGCATTAGCATTAGAAAGATTTTTAGATATCCCGCTAGCTGTGTGGGTTTCACTTCTAGCATTGCTTATTGCATACATAATACAAAGCTATACTGCACTCGGAAAGCATATTTATGCCATAGGTGGAGGAGAAGATTTAGTAAAATTATCTGGAATAAATGTAAATTTATGCAGAATTTACGTTTTTACACTTGCAGGTATCTTCTTTAGTTTAGGAGGCGTAATCGCTGCAGCTCAACAAGGTGCAGGATTTGCCTTAATAGGACAGGGTCGATTGTTTACAACAATAACAGCTGTAGTAGTTGGGGGCACAGCTTTATGGGGTGGTAAAGGAGGAGTTATTCACACGTTAATTGGTGTGTGGATAGTTATGGTTTTAAGTAATGG
>JAQWOT010000312.1 GCA_029245725.1 SAR324 cluster bacterium
AGCGGTGATTCCACCGAAGTCCAATCAAAAGGAACCCTGGGAGTTCGACCGAGACAAGTATCGCTGGCGACACCTGATTGAGAACCACTTTGCCAAGTGGAAGCAATACCGGGGGATTGCCACCCGTTACGATCAGTGGGCCTGTGCTTTTCTAGGAGGTATCTACTGGATAGCGGCGGTCATTTGGCTAAATTGATGACAGGCCCTAAGTCACTCTTGAAACATTAAAGTCTTATTTTACAAACAAAATTTATATTTGGTAGTTTCCCCAATTCTCTAAGTACATTTTCTTCAATATCCTCATCAACTCTCAGTAACGCCATTGCTTCCCCACCCTTTTGGTCTCTTCCTAAATTAAATTGATCGATATTGACATTGTGTTTTCCCAAACAGGCTCCAATAGCACCGATAATTCCTGGCCTATCATTGTTTTTGATGGTCAAAATCGTTCCAGTCGGAGCCATTTCTAAGACAAACCCGTTGATCAGGGTTAACCTGGGGTGGGGGCCACTGAAAACGACCCCACCAATCGTGAACTCTTCTTCACGCTTACTCAGAGTACACTTGAGCGCGTTCTCGTAGTCACTGAAATGATGGTCTTTCTCTTCCTCAATCCTCAGCCCGATTCTTTGAGCAAGTTGCTCAGCATTTACAAAACTCACTGTTTCGTGATGTTGGCCTAGAAATCCTTTTAAAAAACATAGACGCAGTAGCGCAACGTTTTGATTGGCAAGTGTGCCTCGATATTTCATATTTAAAAGTGATGGTGAAAAGAGCATATATTGCGAAGCAAATGACCCCATTCTTTCAGCAAGTGATGTGTAACTTGAAACAAGATCACCCTCCAATATCTGCACTCTAGGCATGTTCACTGGAAAGTCCACGACTTCCCCTCTCAGGGCTTTTGGCACCTGGCTAGCCACAGATTCGGCTATTCTGAACTGGGCTTCTGTGGTGGAGGCACCAATATGAGGGGTCATCACGACATTTGGTAATTCCGCAAAGGGGTTGTTGACTGGAGGTTCTTTCTCCCAGGTATCTATTCCAACTCCTCCAACTTTCCCTGTTTTCAACGCCAATAAGAGATCATTTTCGTTGATGATACCCCCCCTTGCCGCATTAATGATGACGACACCATCCTTCATTGATTTGAGTTCACTAGCCCCAATCATTCCGATGGTTTCCTTATTCTTCGGGGTGTGGACACTCAAGATGTCTACCTCCTCAAGAATTTTTTTCAGTGTACTCTTCAGAACTCCGTGGCGTTCAAAAACCTCATCAGCAATATAAGGATCGTAAGCCAACACACGCATATCGAAGGCTCTACAAAATTTAGCCACCCGATGTCCAACGTTTCCAAGCCCAATCAAGCCAATGGTCTTATTCATCAACTCAGTTCCGCTAAACTGATGTCGATCCCAACCCCCTTCTTTCATTCTTTGATGAGCTGGAATTAGGTTTCTAACGGCCGCTAAAAGGAGTGCGAGTGTCAATTCAGCAGCAGAGTTAGTGTTTTTCCCTGGACTGTGCAAAACAAGAATTCCTTTTTGAGTTGCATAATCCACATTGATATTAGCAATACCCACTGCAGCTCTTGCAATAACTCTAAGACGTGTTGCCCGATCAATTAGTTCATGATCTACCGGGGTTTCAGATCGGGTTATAATCCCGTCACAATCAAGAATTTTCTCAAGAATCTCAGACCGTGGTAAATCAGGGGAATAATCTACTAGAATGTCTTGCTCAGCTTCAAGAAGCTCAAGTGCTAAAGGATGCAAAGCTCCAGTGATGAGAACTTTGTATTTTGATGACATAATTTTGTCTAAATCAGATGGAATAAGATGTGGGATTTGGCCGACGCTGGATCGGCCAAAAGGGCATCAGATAACAATACTGGAGGAGTTTGCAGTGATGGTAAGGGCTTGAAAAGCACATTTCCCACAGTATCCCTTGACTTCGACGAGGTAACTAATGGTGTCATTCAGGCGGGCTTGCTCTTTATCATTCACAACTGCGGTGCTTGTTCCACTCTTGATCCAACCTAAAAGCTTCATATTTTCACCAGATTTGAACTCGTTCTCGAACACATATTTTTTGATTGCGTTTTGATAGGAGGGTTCATCAGAGAGAATCACTCTGTGATTGACACTGGCAATCGCATCGCTGAGTTCTTTACGGAAGACGTCTTTATCTGGCACTCCAAGATATTGCTCGATAGTCTGCATAAACTTTTCATCGGGTTGAACATCTGTCTGAGTGACTTCATGCTTCACTTTGGTATTCAGGGCGTAGGCGCGTACATGATCCGTATATTTCTTCCAGGTTGTCTCCAAAACAGAGTCATCCCTCAAGATTGCGCTGTACACGTCACTGGCGATTTGTCCCATAATCCAGTTTTTTGCCTGAGGTAAAATCTTCTCCACATAGTAGTTCAGTTTTGTTTTTTGCTGAGCATAGGATTCCTTGATTGAATGCTCAGTCCGGACATACAAATCCAGTGGGCTTACGCAAGGATTTTCCAGGGCAATCGAAGTCAACATAGCATGATCACCACTCTCCTGCATCAGTCGCTGAAGGTTTGCAGCAAACTCATTGATTTGAAAATGTTCTGTATTTTCAAAAACATTTTGAATAAATCTTGGGTCAAGTCCAAAGGTGCCTTCGGACGGCTTGATGAAAGAAAACTCGTCCAAAATCATTCGTGCCATGTTGTTATCCACACCACTGTCAGCCCGCCCTGCATATATCAAAGCTTTCTGAAGTAGGGTCATATTTGGGTTCTGCTTTGACTCATAGAGTCTGGACATGACAGCCAAAAGACTCAATAAGGTCAGGCTGTGAGGTGCCACATGAGCGAGATGCTGCTTTTCTTTCTTCCAGTTTCTATGAATGTTTGAGTAGGTGAACTCATAAATCATCTGCTCTTGCTTGAAGTCAACTGAAAGTGGCATTTCAATGAATGTGGTCCTCGATCTTAATGCTTCAAATGACGCATTCTCCATGAACATATTGAACTCATGGAAATTTGTATGCCCAATAATGACTCCGTTGAAAGGAATCGGCGGCTGCCCCTCAGGTTTGAAAAAGCGATCTTGGGTTGCAAAAAGCAATTCATATAGAAATTTGTCTGAGAGCTTCAAAATTTCATGAATTTCAACCAATCCGTTGGCCCCAGCACACAATTCGCCTTTGTAATCGTGAACTAGTGGGTGAGATTCACTTCCAAAGCGAGGTAGAAGGCTGTAATCAATATTTCCAACTAATGATCCTGCTTCCTGGCTTTTTTCATCTCTCGGAGTGTAGGAGCCAATCCCAGTCTTCGTTCGAGCATCGTAAACCACGCGCTTCGCCTTCAAATAAGGTAGAAGCTCTGTGAAGGAAATATCCTTCATTCTCATGAAATCACGCAGAACGTACTCACTGTAGGGAGAAAGTCGACCACTGATCGTTACGCTGAATTCCTTGTCGTAGTGAGAATGATTTGCTAACCATTCTTTTAAGATTTCTTGATCTGTCCCGCTTACTATCTCACTTGCAAATGCCTTTCTCGTTTCTTCTGGAAGAACTTGAAGAGGCTTTTCAAACAATGGGCTTTGTAGGTAAAAAATGCCTTCTTCTTCGAATAGAGCCTGATCTTTGAGTCTTTTATCAACAGTTGGCAGCAGTAGGGTGTGAGTTTTACCCTCTTCTGCTTGAGAGTATTGCTTGAGGGCAAGCTTGATTCCTTCCATTGACCTTGATTTAGCGGCTCCAGGTGGTCCTAAAAGAATCCAAAGACGTTTTGATGCCTCTAGGCCACGGCTGGCATTGTTAATTTTTTCAACTAGGTTTTCCTTGGCTTTTTGCTGGCCAAAAACAACATAACCACCAACTCGATCAGAATTTTCAAAGAATTGATAATGATGCTTGATCGGTTTCCCTGGACTGATGGCGTGGTCTACCCCTGAAGACAGCAACATGTCATGTAGAAGCTGAAAGGTGTCACGAGTCACCCAGGGTTCTTTTTGAACGAGTTGGAGGTATTCATCGAAGCTCAAAATTTCATCAGAAACATTTCGTTTGGAGCTATTTTCAAGTAGTGCCTGGAGTGCTTCTCTCATAACGATCTCATTTTTTGGGATGAAAACTTGGAATTTGAAGATAATGGCCTAGAAAGCAGCAGGAAAGTCTGTCAAGGGGGAATACATTTTCAAGTCAGCAGTGAAGCATCATGTAGGGGATCTTTCAACTTTAGTATTGATTGGAGGCTTAGACCAAATGATCTATGATGTATTGCCGACGCTCATTTGTGTTGCCCCCCATGTAGAAATTCAATAATCCGCCGACTTCCTGGAGATGGTCAACACGTATAGGTTGTAAGAGCATCTGAGGCCCAATAAAAGGTCCAAACTCTTTTGGCGAGATTTCCCCAAGTCCTTTGAATCTAGTGATCTCAAAATGCTTTCCACTTTTCAGATCAGCAATTGCGGAATCTTTTTCAACTTCATCGTAGCAATATTTGGTTGTTTTTTGATTGCGAACACGAAAAAGGGGAGTCTCTAAGATGAACAGATGTCCTCTTTGAACCAATGTTTCAAAGTATTGAAGGAAGAAAGTTATCAGCAGGTTGCGGATATGAAGTCCGTCAACATCTGCATCAGTGGCTAGAATTACCTTTTCATATCGTAAATCATCAACATTATCTTCGATGCCTAAGGTCTTCATGATGTTGTAAAGTTCTACGTTTTTGTAGAGAACTTCCTGACCTTGTCCAAAGCAATTAAGCGGCTTTCCTTTCAGGCAGAAAATGGCCTGAGTTTCTACGTTTCGGGAGCTGATCATACTACCACCCGCGCTCTGTCCTTCAGTCAGAAAGATCATGCTTTCACTGTTATGATTCTTTGAATCACTTCGATGGAATTTACAGTCCTTCAAGTTTGGAATGGCGAGGGCAGTCTTGCGAGCATTTTCACGAACTGCCTTTTTGACATTCGAGAGTTCCTTACGGACTTTTTCATTCTGTTGAACTTTGCTTTTGAGAGCTTCTGCAGCGTCAGGGTTCTTGAAAAGGGTATCAACAAAGCTGTCCCTGACTTGAGTTACGATCCAGCGAAGATCAGTATTACCAAGTTTGTTCTTAGTCTGTGATTCGAAGATTGGTTCTTGAATCTTGACTGCAACAGCACCGACAATTCCCTCTCTGACATCTGGCCCTTGAAAACTGCTTTTAAAGAATTCATTAATAGCCTTCAGTATTCCCTCCCGGAAAGCGCTGAGATGGCTTCCTCCGTCACTTGTGAAATGCCCGTTCACATAACTAAAATTTGTTTCTCCATAGAGATCGGTGTGTGTCAGTGAATACTCCAGCAAGTCGGCTTGTACATGTAAAATTTCATAAAGTGACTTGTCACCCACCTCTTTTTCCAACATTTCCTGCAAGCCCCGGTCGGCTTTGAATTTCTCACCATTGAAAATGAGGCTCAAACCACGATTTAAATAGGCGTAATTCCAAAGTTGTTTCTCAATCAGTCTGAAATCAAACTGGAATCTTGAAAAAATAGATTCGTCAGGGACAAAGCGAACCTCGGTTCCATTCCTTTCTTTAGAAGTTGTACGACCCTCATCAACCAAATCACCTTGAATGAACTTCGCAAATGCCTTTTCACCATTACGAACAGAACTGACCTCAAAACTCCCTGAAAGTGCGTTCACTGCTTTTGTTCCAACACCATTCAGTCCGACACTGAACTGGAAAACATCACTATTGTATTTTGCCCCAGTGTTTATGCTTGAAACACATTCCACTAGTTTTCCTAATGGAATACCCCTTCCGTAGTCACGGACTTTCACTTCGGTTTCTTTTAGATTGATTTCTATACGCTTGCCATGGCCCATAATGTATTCATCAACTGAATTATCAATCAATTCTTTAAG
>JAQWOT010000313.1 GCA_029245725.1 SAR324 cluster bacterium
TGAAATGACAATTGAGTGATTCGATCTGAGTCGTGAATGTCTTGCCTTGGTGGTGTAAAGCTGTGGGGATCAGATTTTCATAGGTTTTGAGAAAATCTGTGCCATAGCCCGTGGTAGGCAAGCCCTTCCATTGCTTGAAAAGCTCTCTAGCGGTCTTGATCGATCTACTACCACAGACAAAGCCAAGCACTTTGCCAACAGTAGAATCCAGCGCTACCCAGATCCAGCATTTAGATTTTTTTAGCAACAAAACTGCAGAGTTCATCGACCTCAATCAAAGAGCAGGCCTTCGTCTTGGGTTGGTTGACTGGTAACTGCCCTGCGGCCTGGACAAGCCAGCGGGAAAGAGTTTTGTGATGCACCCCGAGGATTCTGCCAATGGCTCTGAGCCCTAATCCTTCGAGGTATAGCTTTTGAGCCTGTTCTTTGAGGGCAGGATCCTTGCCCCTGCTCAGCGTCTGAAAGGTTCGTCAACAAGCTTGGCAGCGGTAGCGTTGAGCTCCTCGATTCTTACCAAAGAGGATGTAGTCTGGATGAGCACAGTGAGGACATTGTGCATCGTTAGATCGCCAAGTCGCGGAGATTACTTCATTTGTCCAAACTACGCAATTGCTCCATCGCTCGAAATTGAGTTGAAGCCAATCGGAGGAATTTCGGTATACTGGAGAAAGTAGAACGCTGGACTGTGAATACTCATGCCTGGAAGCTTGAAATTCTTAGACAGGACATGGGTTGTGGTCGACTTCCTGAATTTCTGATCAGAGAGGGACTCTCGAAAAAGCGGTTGATTTGCCTTGGGAATCTTTGATTGCAGTATTTTCAAACCGGTCTTCCTGATAAAAAACAGGAACACAGTGTCTAGACCTGTGCCTCAACAATTATGGAACTACTATTTAGAAAATATTGATGATGGTATAAGGAGATATTCGGCCTAACTCTTTAAATTAACCCCACTTGTCTGTCCGCACTTTTTTCTTCGCATGGACTGGACATTTGAATAGTGGATCTGGTTCTTTTTCTTCTTCAGGCTGCTTGGCATTGTCTGCACCTTTTGCTCGCTGTTCTGGAGTTGGATATTCTACTTCCAAGAATATTGGCCCCAGTCCTGTATCTCTTGTCTCACTCATAGACAATTGGTAACGAGGCTCCACTCTTTGAAATTCGTTTGGTTGTATAGGTTTAATTGGAGTTACCCGGTCTCTTGCCCCATCTAGATACTGAGGATAAAAATTTGTAGTGCCCTCCAATCGATGCCAGGGAGTTTGTTTTCTTTTTTTCTTAGTTTGAGTTACCATCACAGCCTTTAGTTACAAAATATACGCAATTGGCTAGTTTGTGTGTTTCATTGGATTGGAACCTCCTCAAAAGTGATTCTCATGGGACCATCTGATTTTCCCACCCGGGAAACTGTTTATACAAAGATTCGCGCCGATTTGGATCAGTATGGTTGGAGTCTCATTTCGTCAATTTACCGCGATGAACTTTTCACACACACGGTTGGTCTAAGCTGGGGCTATGAACACCAGGAGATTGAACTCATTGGACTGAATCAAGAAATCGCCGCAATGTTGCTGAATGAATTGGCCCGACGAGTCGTCAATGGTGAAAAATTTCATGCCAACTGCCATTTTGAAGATATTGTAGATGGAGTTGATTTGATCCTCGTGGAAAATCCAATTGATCCACTCAGCAAGCCGATGACCAATGGAAGACTTCGGTTGGTTTGGCCTGATGAAAACAACCTCTATCCCTGGCAGAAAGGTTGCGAAGAAGAATGTCTAATTCAGCAGTGGTTTCCAGATTCAACGATGCCTGAAAGAGATACTTGTGAGGCCTACGCTCTTTTGGAGCAAGCCACCCTTCGTTGAAATAGAATCTGTTCATCCAACTTTTTCCTGCTGCAGCATTCTCTCCATTTCTGAGATTAGCGTTTCTCGAAAGCGTTCCTGCCTCAAACCAAATTGTAGTGAGGACAACAAATATCCCAAGGGTTCCCCAACATCGTAACGAGTCCCCTTCATTTTGACTGCTGAAACCTTGCCTCTTGAAGCCAACTGATTAATCGCTTCCGTCTGTGTAAATTCATATTGATGCTTATGCGTATTATCTGTCGCACGAAGTGCACCAAAAATTTCTGGAGTATACAGATACCGACCATAAGACGCATAGTTACTGGGTTCAGTTCCAGGGGCTGGCTTTTCCACCATCTTTCTGACCTCCATGATCTCCCCTTCATTAACAGGATCAATCACTCCATAGCGAGATATATTTTCTTCGGGAAGTGCTTCTACAGTCAGGATCGTGTTGCCTGTTTCCCTGTAAGCCTCAATCAATTGTAGTGTCAACGGAGGATTCCCCATCACGATGTCATCTGGATACGCGACCACAAAGGGAGCATCCTGGACAAAGGGTTCTACTAGCATCAGGGCATTGCCTGTCCCCATCATCTCTTGTTGCCTCAATGTGAAGATGTTTGCACTCGTTGGCTTGATTAACTCCAGTTTTTCAATGGAGTTCGCTTTGGAAAATGCAGAGTCCAGTTCAACTTCTCGATCAAAATAGTCTTCTAAAACTTTTTTTCTGCGTGAAGATACCAAAAGGATGTCTTCAATACCAGAATCCACCATCTCTTGAACAATGAAATCAATCACTGGCCGGTCAATTAGAGGAAACATTTCCTTTGGAATCGTCTTAGACGCTGGTAAAAACCTCGTTGCATAGCCAGCTGCTAAAATCACACCTTTCATCAAGACTCCATTTCTATTCAGGTGTTACAGGCAATCACTTTGGTTGTTGAAGAAGATTCAATAGATATTCTACCAGTTGTTGAACGGTCTGTAGTTCAAGGATTTGCTCTATGTCGGCTTCCTGACCAAATTCATCTTCCAAGGCCATAATTACGTTCATCGCATCTAAAGATGTCAGATCTAGATCATCTCTTAGATTTGAATCCAACTCCACCTCTTCAAGTGGGAGATCTAGTTCACGAGCAATTGTTTTGAGGCAACCTTCTCGGATTTTTTCTTCGCTTAGTTGCATGAGCGAAACAACAAGCAGGTGTTGCTACCTCCAAAGGCAAAGGAATTTGAGAGTACGTTTTGGATTTTATGTTTCTGTGAAACTGGAGAAAGATTTTGCAGATGACATGCCGGGTCAGCAGGTTGACAGTTCAAGCTTGGTGGAACGATTTGGTGCTGGATGGATAGTACAGAAACTACAGCTTCAATAGCAGAAGCCGCTCCCATGCTATGTCCTAATTGTGACTTGCTTGCACTACAAAGGGGAATTTGATTACCAAAGATTTTCTTGATTGCCACCCCTTCAGTTTGATCATTCAACTTCGTACCCGTTCCGTGTAGGTTTATGCAATCCACATCAATTGGAGATATCTCTGCATCTTTAAGAGTCTTTTGAATCGCAAGGCTCACTCCCTCCAGTTGCGGGCTTGTTAAACTTTCTGCATCACAATTCGAAGCAAACCCAATCAGCTCTGCGATCGGTGATTGATTTCTTCGAGTGCAGGACTCTTCTGTCTCAAGAACGATCATAGCAGCTCCCTCACTGAGCACAAAACCATCTCGATCCATCGCAAATGGCTTACATACCCGCTCTGGAGCATCCATACTCCTTGATAGCACCCCCATCGCCTCCCATGTTCGTAGCAATTCATAAGTCACAGGTGCTTCAGCTCCCCCACAAATCACAGTGCCATAAAGACCTTTCTGGAGCCATTCTGAACCAATTCCAATTGCATTTGCTCCAGAAGAACAAGCAGTATTTACAGTTAGATTCCTACCCTTGCAGCCATGATTGATCGCAATTTGCGCTGAGAGCGCATTGTTCATCATTTTGGGAATTGTGAAGGCATTGATCTTCTTATTTGTCTCTGGAAGATACAGTGCGTCGTAAGCAGGCTTATAGGAAACAATTCCTCCAATTCCCGTCCCAGTAACAACAGCACATTTTGCTAGGTCAGGACCAGTAATTTCAGACTGTACTATTGCTTCTCTTGCTGCAAGCAAACCGTATTGGACAAAGGCTTCACACGACCGCTGCACTCTAGGGGAAAAATAACTCTTGGGATCATAATTTTGAATGATCCCAGCTACCTTAGTCAGGGAGGGGGTATGATCGAATTTGGTGATGTGATGGACACCGGATTTCCCCTGGGAGAGATTATTCCAAAATTCTTTGATTTCAACACCGAGTGGACAGAATATTCCCATACCTGTGACGAAGACACGCTTACGCCCCATTCTGATCTCGATTCACAACTCCAACGATCCCAGGGTGACATCGCCTATAAACCTCAACATAATCTGGCCGGTTGATATGGGCATATTGAAGAGTAGCATCCAAGCTGACGTATCCAAAGAGTTGAGCAAGATCTGTTAAATCCAACCCATTCTCCAACAAGTGTGCTGCAAATGAATGACGGAGAATACGTGCATTGATACGGCTCTGAATTCCAGCTCGTTTTGCGTGCTTCTTAATCATGAACCAGAACCCAACCCTCGTCATTCTCTCACCATCTCTATTTGGAAATAAGCACAAATCTTCCTCGAAGCGCAATCTGTCCTGTCTACCTTCTTTGAGGTATTTTTGAAGTACCTCAATTGCCATTGTAGTAACCGGAACCATTCGCTCCCTTCGACCTCGCACCTTCAGAAAACCCAAATCTAAAAATAAATCTGAGGTGTCTAAATTCAACAATTCATGAACTTTTAAGCCACTTGAATAGAGCAATTCCAACATTGCTCGATCTCGCAGTCCAAGATAATGATCATCTGAAGGAGCCTCCAATAAATCTTCAACCTCGTTTGTACTCAATAGTTCTGGGGGCTTTGGGGGAATTTCAGGAAACTTTACGAGATGGAGCGGGTTGACACGAATCCAATTTTTTCCCTCTGCACAATTTAAAAATAGTTTTAAGGAAGAAAGATGACGGCAAACCGAGCTGGGTTGCATAAAATCAAGCAACTGATCTCGATATTGTCCCATAAGCAAGTGATTGACCTTCCCTAGGTCCCCAGCCTCTGTGGTGGCTACATACCAATGCAGAAACTGCTGAGTGTCATCGTGGTGGTTTTTCAGGCTACTGTCTGAGTAGGATTGCGACTTCAACCATTCCATAAATTCTTGAAGCAGCAGTTCCATGAGGAAGCAGATGTAGGAGTGAAGTGGAGGAGAAGCCCACGAGAACCGTGTGAGCAAATGGGGCTTTTGATGCCTAGCCCGAATAGGTGGAGAAGCGTATAAGAACTTTAGGCTTCCTTAGTAAAGGCGTGCTCACCATTCTCAGGGACAATCTCCGCGTGGTGATGAAAAGGCAACAAAAGTTTGTCATCACAAGAACCGCAGGACTTCTCGGCAAAAAACCACAGGCAAAGTGATTTTTAGACCATATTGAACCTTAGCGAATACAGTCCATCTGGGCAAGTGAATTCAAGCTTGGACTAGAACCTGATCAAGTCTTTCACAAAGATCACGAAGATTTTTTTCCATTTCATCATACTGCGGTTGTTGCTTCTGTCTCATCAACTGATCAGCCAGATTTAAGGCCACTAACAAGTACAAATTACTGGAGGAAATAGAGCTAGAACTTTGTTGGATTGTTGAAATTTGTTGTTCCAAAAAGCTCTCCACTTTCCTTATGTGCTCTTCGCCATAAGGACTTGCAATCGCAAATCGGTTACCGTTGACTATAATTTGATACTGTTTGCGATCAGCTTTGGCGTCAGACATGGCAGTTCCTCAACAAGGTAGAAAGTTAGCCCTCTGCAATGATTTTCACCTTCTCGGTGTGCAGAACACGATACAGGTTCCGCTCCTGAGGTTTTGATGGATCAAGCTGTGAATTAAACTGGTAAACACGCTTATGTCGGCTTGTCGTGAAACGGAATGTGATTGGGAGTGGCCGCTCTTTATTATATGCGGGAAGTTGTTTTGTGTCACTGGGTTCAAAATAAATGAAATTAGGAGAGTTAAACCTGACAAGAGCGCTGAACTCTTCATTCTGATGATGATCTGTTGGTGATCTATAACTCGCAGTTAGCTGTACTCCTGGAGCTACCTGACGGGAATTTCCTACAACCAGATCTGGATTTTCAGAAGTGAACCTCAACTTCTCCCTAAGCTTCACCAAAAGATCTAACTTCTGATAGTCCAGTTGTCCTAATTTCTGAATTGACTGCTCAAAGATTTCAGCCTTCTTAGTAATTGCCTTGTAGTCTTTAACATCCATCAATCTAGACATTTCCCACAACAGTTGAGCCTCATTTTCTTCCAAACGGAACTCTTTACTAACCGTCTCGATTAATTTCAAACGAGCACGTTCGTATAGTTTTACCTTAAAACCATCAACTAAATTTTGATCTGGTGTGTAATAAATATTGAGATTTCCACGGTCAGTATCCTCCCAAAAGGTGGGCCCTGCGAATTTCAATCGACCACATGAGATTTCAATCACTTTGCTAAAGTTAATTTCCCCAAGAACGTTAACATCATCCATTACGTCCTTAAGAATTTTCTCGACAAACTCCTCATCATTATTTCGCTCATAGAAAAGAGCCAATCCAATCTGCAGAATCCTCACTCCGTTATTTATCAGAACACCTTGATCTAGGTCCTCTTTGTTAACATCCGGTGGGTTATCAACTTGCAGAATCTCTCCAAGCAGATGAGTTTGTAAATCCCTATCCCATTTCTCGTTATAAACCTTCTCCAACAGCTTTTTCATCTCAGTAGCGATGACATCGACAATGAAATACAGAGCGGGGCTATTTTTCCCATGCTTAAAGATTTCAATACCGTAAATTCTGAAGTACATGAAGCAGCGTTTGAGGTAATCAATCCGCTGATGATCTGCCAAATGATTTACAAAATTCCCATAGTGGAACGCAACGTTATAAAGATTTCTCGCTTCGTTGTTCTTGATCGCATGCTTGATCGCAAATCGAAGAAGGGTGTTAAATCGAATAATGATCACATCTACTAAGTTATCATCCTCTACTTCAATCGCGGTTAGACCGATTTCGGACATCTCTGCAGCCACCAATGAAGCCAGATCAAATGATCCGTCTTCAATTTGCCGTATGTAAACATTTCCGAGTAGGCGGAACAACTTCTGCTCGTAAAATGTCTTTGATTTCTCCATGTCTCCGTACTGACCGATCATAGTCTTAAAGCTGATGTCTGTTCGCACTTTGGGCATTACCGAGAAGAATTCTTCACCAATATGAGATTTGACTCGAACGTATTCATGAATTGTCAAACTCATCTGATGAATGATATCCGCTTTGAGTTCCTTAAAAGACACATATTCTAGAATGTCGTCCAACTGGTTCAAAGCCTCGAACATCTGAACTTGGTATTGCTCGCGGATATTTGGCACTGTAATGAGTGCCTGGGCTCTTTCCGTTGTCAGATCATGAATTTGATCAAGATTATTCCCATAAATGCGACTAATGACGTTGCTTGGTTTGGTATAACGCAGAATGTAGAAAATATAGGGAAATGCAAAAAATGCTGAGAGAACGAGGAGAATGTGGGTGTTAAAAACTCTGCTGGCAGGGCGGACCAGATCAATATCGGCATACAGGTTGATGAGAATTGCGTGCATTCCCGAAACGATCAAAAACCACACGTAGATCAAACTAGGCAGATCTTTCATGTAGAGGTCGATCAGTTTTGGAATACTTTGGGAAGCAATCGAAATGACCAGGATCAAAGTTCCCAAGATCATTCCTAGCAGGGCTTGCCAGACTTCGGCGCTGAACCCCATATCAACACCTTCAAAGCCCTCTGGAAAACTACCGCTGAAAAAAGCGATGATTCCCTTGTATGGCTCGAAGAGGACTGCATCGAAAAGAATGTCGCCAAGAACAACGAGTAAGACTACTCCCATCAACGATGCAGTCGATCGGTTGCGATCTACAAATGCTAACGCGCGGAAAATGTAGAAACTGACCTGCAGAGACGATTTTTGCGATTCCTCTACGGCAGTCTGTTCTGAAACTGTATCCATAACCTTCAAAGAGTGTGATGGGTCAAAACTTCGAAATCCCCTAAGGATTCACTTTAGTTGTTTTTTCAAAACAATTGAGAACTGAAAAAATTGAAAAAAATCTAGATTGCAGCCAACTTCTCGAAACCACAAGCAATAGACGCCCCAACTCAATTGGGAGCATCATTTTCAATGAGTTTTCCCCCTTCCAAAGAAATCACTCTGTCTGCTATTCCCAACACATCGCTGCTGTGGGTTGCTACGATCATGGTTTTCCCTGCTTTCCGAATAAGTTCCCTAAATAAACCTAAAGCTTGCTCTCCAGTTTGTCGATCTAGGTTACCAGTGGGCTCATCGGCCAATACTAAATTTGGTTCGTGAACCAGTGCTCTGGCAATCGCTACCCTCTGCTGTTCCCCACCAGAAAGCCGATCAGAGAAGCTTTCCAATCGATCCCCCAAACCTAGTTCCTGCATAAACTCAGCAACTCTAGCTTTGGCAATTTTTACAGATATTCCATTTAATTCCATTGGTAGCAACAGATTTTCTTCAACGGTCAATGTAGGAATTAAATTGAAGGACTGGAAAACGAATCCAATATTTTTTCTACGAAATAGAGTTCTTTGGTGCTCGTCCAATTCATTCAACATGGTTTTCGCTATCCTAATACTTCCTGAGGACGGTTCATCGATCCCAGCCAGTAAGTTGAGCAAAGTAGATTTGCCAGAACCACTTCTTCCCAACAAAGCCACTATCTGTCCCTCTTGAATTTTAAGACTTACATTTCGAAGGACTTCACGCATCTCACCACCTTCCAAATAGAACTTGTTCAATTCATTAAGTTCTAAAAAATCTTTCGCTAAAATCTCCAAATAGAATCCTTAATCAAAGTTGACAAGTGACAGCAATCAAAGTAATTTTTAATCGCTTTGCTGATGGCGGGAGTAGCTCAGTTGGTAGAGCGCTGGATTGTGATTCCAGTGGTCGTGGGTTCAAGTCCCATCTCTCGCCCCATGGGCGCCTGTAGCTCAGCTGGATAGAGCATTTGACTTCGGATCAAAGGGTCGGGGGTTCGAATCCTCCCGGGCGCGCCATGCCTTCCTCACAAAATACAATCATTTCGATTACCCCGCTTTTCCTGCTTTCAAAAAGACCCTCGCAATTAATTTTAATATCCTACTGCTGCTCTCTTGAGCAATGGTTGCTCTTTCACTGGAAGATGAACGATGACTGAGAAAGCTCCCACCCCAACGCCAACCCACCAAACTACATCGTAAGACCCAAATTCATCATAGAACAGACCACCTAACCATACCCCTGCAAAACCACCCAGTTGATGAGATAAAAAAACCAATCCGTATAAAGTACCCATGTACTTAAGTCCGTAGTTATAGGCAACCAATCCTGAGGTTAGTGGCACAGTGGCTAACCATAAGCTTCCCATCACAGCTGAAAACAATAGAACTGAGTTCGACGTAATTGGCAACATGATGAAGGCTGCAGCCGCAATTGTGCGGCCTAGATAAATCAACGATAGCAAATTTTTCTTTAGAAAGTATTTCCCCAGTGCCCCTGCGGCTATGGTTCCCAAAAGATTTGCTATGCCAATCATAGCGATTGAAAATGCACCCAACGCCGACGTTGTTGAGACTCCAATGCTCCGTAAAAGACTATCCTGAGGTATTCCCATACACATTTCCTCCACTAAAGCTGGAAAATGTGCAGTGATGAAAGCCAGTTGAAAGCCACAGGAAAAGAATCCCAAGAAAATCATGATGAAGCTTGGATCCTTGAAAGCCCTGCCACAAACTTCTTCTAGGCTCTCCTCCAAATCTTGCCGAGTAGCAAAATTGGTTGATCGCAAGAAAGGGAGAACTACTAAGACAAAGAGAATCGAAACTGCAAAAACCAGAAAAACTTCGGACCATGGCATTATCCCAAGTAACCAACTAGCTGTTGGAGGACCAACAATCTGACCAGCTGAGCCAGCTGCTGTGGTAATGCCTAACGCTAGGGAACGATTCTCAGGACTCGTACTTCTTCCAACGACAGCCAAGATCACCCCAAAACCTGTCCCAGCGATTCCAAAACCAACTAAAATTTCTAGTATTTGAAGTGCTTCTGGAGTGACGGCATAGCTACTCAAAACTAGTCCTAGAGCATACAGGAGTGCCCCAAGCACAATTGCTTTTCGGTCTCCCCACTTCTCTGCAATGACACTGAAGAGTGGTTGTCCAATTCCCCAAGCAAGATTCTGAATAGCAATCGCGAGAGAAAACTCTGAACGAGGCCAAAGGAACTCGGTACCGATAGGGACCTGAAAAACCCCAAAGCTGGCCCTGATTGCAAAACCAACCATTAGAATGACGGAACCAGCCAAAAGCACTGGAGTAAACAATGATGCCTTGTTGTCTGAGTGCATATTCAAAACAACTCTGTCTTTCAGGAGTAGAGTGGGGATTCTGGTAACGGAAGATGAATCAGCGGTGGGAATACATTATTAAAAATGTCAGCTTACTTTGGTAAGCTTTCCGGCCTTGTGCATGCCAGGCCGGAGTAGCAGCTACTTCTTAAAGCTTAGGCTTTCAATCTCTCTAACTCCTCAGGTTTCATCTTGGTTGCTGTGGCAACAACGTCAATGCTCATCTCAGTTTCACTGTTGACTAGCCTGCGAGCAATTTCAACTCGCTCATGTTCTTGGCCACGCAGCATTCCTTCCCGGTGACCTTGGCGCCCTTTTGCTTCCATTGCCTCCATAATCCGATCCCGAATTCTTTTACGAATTTGATCCACTGGAATGATCAAGACCGCCAAAATAAGAACCATCAGCCATTCACCAAAGCCTAAACCAACAGTTCGTAGAACCTCACCTCCCAAGTAAGTGAAGATGATCTGGAGGAAGAAGATCAAGCCAACGACCCGTAAGAAATTCTTGTTTTCACCAATATACTCAAATAGATCTGTACCCTCTGTACGTGAGTTAAATTTATTGAAATTGTTGATGAAAACAAAGAACGCGAAAAATGCTGTCAACAATACTGCATCTGGATTGTAACCTGGATCTGTTGGTAATCCACAACGACTTTCATCACAGGCAAAGAAACTGCTGAGTCCATCACTGGTCAAGAAGAACAAACTCATGATAGCCATCGCAATCCCATTTGTGAAAATAGCAGACCACATGTCTGGAGTAATTAATGGTGCATTTTTTGGAATTGGAGGTTCCTTCATGTATCGACTCAGAGCAGCCTCTCCAGCAAAGGCAATCGCAGCCAGAGTGTCCATAACAAGGTTAATCCAGAGCATTTGAGTCATGGTGAGCGGCAGGCCTATTCCAAAGAAAGGGCCGAAGAAAGCCACCAGAATCGCAGCAACATTTACTGAAAGTTGGAAGATTAGGAACTTTCTTATAGATTTTAGCAATGTCCTTCCATAAAGGACAGCACGAGTTAGTGATGAGAAGTTGTCGTCCAAAATGACAATATCACTGGACTCCTTCGTCATTTCAGTCCCACTCCCCATAGCGAATCCAACATCGGCATTTTTTACAGCGGGGGCGTCATTAACGCCATCACCCGTCATACCCACAACCCAATTGCGTTCCTTGGCAGCCTTAACAAGGCGGCTTTTATCAGTTGGTAGTGCTCTTGATACGACACAAAGATTCGGAAGCATGTCGCGAACCTGAGCGTCAGACATTTCTCCCAGTTCTGTGGAGGTCGTCACAACTGGATTATCCCCTTGGATAATCCCCATTTCTTTGGCAATCGCACGCGCAGTATTCTTCGCATCACCCGTGATCATAACCACGCGAATTCCAGCTGCTTGAGCCTCTTGAACTGCAACTTTAGCTTCCTGACGAATTTCGTCTCTCAACCCGAAGATGGTGATTAAAGCAAGATTTTGAGGCAGGGAAGGATCCTCACTAATTGACTCATCGGTCACTGCTAGCCCAATCAAACGCATAGCTCGCTCGGACATCTTATCCATCTCCTCTAGCAAGTTCTCATGCGAAGGTAAAGGATGGCGCTCTCCGTTTTCGTCTATATAGGCCGTACAGTTAGCCAGCACAATTTCGGCGGCTCCTTTGACCATCGTGACTGACTTCTTACCTTTCACTTGTGAGGCTGAAAATTTGTAGAGGCTCTTGAAGGGGATATTTTGGACGAGTTCTACATCGTCTTTTTCGTTTAGGTTCTCAGCCAAGTATCTAAGTAGGGCTTTTTCAGTTGGATTAGCTCCAACAATGACAGGTTTTGGACCGGTAGTGTCAATGGCAGCGCTGGTATTGTTGCGCAAGGAGAAGACAATTTCATTGCGCAGGCCATCAGGAATTTCATCAAGCTTAGAGTGGTGCTTGCCTGTACCGTCTAGAGTATCAGCAACCTGTAATAAGCCCTGCGTCAGGGTTCCAGTTTTGTCGGAAAACAATACCGTCAGACTACCAGCTGTTTCTATTCCGAGTAGCTTCCTCACGAGAACTTTAGCCTTCAACAGCTTACGCATGTTCATCGAAAGGACGGTTGCGATCATCATTGGGAGTCCCTCTGGAACTACTACCACGATGATGATGATGGCTAATACTATTGCAGTTACGATATCGTGGACAATCTCTCCAAATGGCTGCGAGAAGTATAGGCCTACACTCTCGGCTTCAATGAAGATGTGATTTGACATGAATGCAAAGGCAATCATCACAGAACCAATGTAGCCAAAACGGCTGATTTTTTGACCAAGATCTGCTAACTTTTCTTGTAAAGGAGATAAACGGTCTTCGGCCGAAACTAACTCTTTCATGGTTTGACCGTATTTGGTCTTGTCACCAACAGCAGTGACCAGCATCACACCTTCACCATCATCAACCAAAGCCGCACGCGGAAGTTCGTTTCGCTCTTCATCAATTTTATTTGGGTCTTCGACTGGTACCTTTTTAATAGGTTCTGATTCCCCAGTTAGGGCAGCAGCGTTTACTTCGAGTTTCCCAGCGAGCAAGTATCCGTCAGCCGGCACTGTATCACCTGGTTGTAAAACAACATTATCCCCAGCAACCAAATCGTTGATGCTAATTTCTTGAAGTGTATTATCCCTGAAGGCTTTCACTTTAACTAATGATGCTTCTTCGAGAAGCTTTTGAAACTCATTCTCATTACTGTACTCTGACCAGGTCGCAACAAGAGTAGCCAACGCTACAGCAATCGCGATTCCTACACCCTCATACCAAGGAGCAAAGCCAATCAGGGAGAGGAAAACTGTTATCCCAAGCGCAGCAATCAGGATGATAATGATTGGGTCTTTCAGGTTTGCCAGTAGCTTGTCGGAAAAGCTCTCTACCTCCTGTGTAGTTACCGCGTTTGAACCATTCTGATTTCTCGACTGCAGCGCTTCTGCTTCAGTCAAACCAGGGTACTGAAATTTCATCTAGACTCCTTTGTAAAACCTCGGTTCATCACTTTGTTAAAATATTTTGACATTATGGATGCTAGCAGATTTTTCCCCTTCGTAAAGCTATTTCTATCCTTTTCTCCCATAGATTACTCATGTGAAAAATATGTGACAAATACTTCATATCATTGATAAAAATTAATCTAATCTGATTATCCTGAATTAGACGTTTACATTCTACCAAATTAAATTATGCCGCTTAGTACTATTCCGTTATCTACTGAAATTGTAATTGGAAACCATCTTCCCTTCGTTTTAATTGGAGGGATGAATGTGTTAGAGAGTCGGGAACTCACACTTAGAACAGCAGAGACCTTTGTTAACATAACAGAAAAGCTCTCGATTCCTTATGTATTCAAGGCGTCATTTGATAAAGCGAATCGCTCCTCAGTTCACTCATTTCGTGGACCTGGAATTGAAGAGGGATTGAAATGGCTGGAGGAAGTCCGTCAGGCTTTCAATGTACCTGTAATTACAGACGTACATGAGCCTCATCAAGTAAGTGCTGTCGCCTCCGTGGTAGATATACTCCAGCTGCCTGCCTTTTTATCGAGGCAAACGGATCTGGTCATAGCTCTCGCAAAGACTCAGAAAGCTATCAATATCAAAAAAGCACAATTCCTTTCTCCCTCTGAAATGGAAAATATTCTTCAGAAGTTTGAGAGCGCAGGTAATAGCCAAGTTATGCTATGTGAACGGGGGACAATGTTCGGATACAATAATTTAATTGTGGACATGTTGGGCTTTGGCTTGATGAAAAAACTAGGTGCACCTGTAATTTTTGACGCAACTCACGCAGTACAGATTCCTGGTGGACAAGGCTCTGCTGCTGGTGGTCGTCGACAGCAACTCCGAGAATTGGCCCTCTCGGGATTAGCCACTGGCATTGCGGGAATCTTTCTGGAAGCCCACCCAAATCCCTCTGAGGCAAAATGCGATGGACCCAGTGCTTGGCCTTTGGACAAATTAGAAGCTTTACTGATTCAACTTAAGAAGCAGGATGAGTTGGCTAAAAGCCTGCCACCAATTGAAGTGGAATAAGCTTGGAGGGACGGAACACCTTCTTGTTTTGCACAAGAGGGTTGGCTGGATTCAGATTTGGAAGAGAGTTTTCCAGAATCTTTTTGAGGATTGACGGCCCATCTCGGCTATGCTTTCCGTCAAGGGGATTGATTTTGGACATACCTCTACACAGTTTTGAGCGTTGCCGCAAGCAGCAATTCCGCCATCGTCCATCAGGGAGTCTAGTCGCTCATTGGCGATTAATTTTCCGGTAGGATGCATGTTGAACAGGCGTGCTTGGCTGATCGCTGCTGCTCCCACGAAATTGTTATCACGACTGTACTGAGGGCATGCTTCAACGCAGCAGCCACAGGTCATGCACTCTGAAAGTTTGTAAGCGACTCCCTGATGATCTGGTAGAATCTTATCTCCAGGCCCAAGATCATGGTAGCCATCCATCGGAACCCAGGCTTTAATCCGCTTCAGTGCTTCAAACATTCTGGAGCGGTCCACGGCTAGATCCCTGACAACGGGGAACTTGCTCAGAGGCTGCAAGGTAATTGGTTGCATTAACTTATCGATCAAAGCACTACAAGACTGGCGAGTCTTGCCATTGATCACCATTGTGCAGGTTCCGCATACTTCTTCTAGGCAGTTGCAGTCCCAAACGACCGGACGTACTTTCTTCCCTTCTGAATTGATTGGATTCTTTTGAATATCCATCAAGCAGGAAATGACATTCGAATTTGGCAGATAAGGTATCACGAAGGTCTCCCAGTAAGAGGGATGATTAGGCCCATCTTGCCGGAGGATTTTAAAGGTAATTGTCTTGTTTGACATTTCGCTCCCTAGTTCAGTCATACTTGCGTGGACGTGGTTGAATCAATGATGTATCTACAGCTTCGTAACTGATATCAGGGCCTTTTCCATTGAAAGTCGCAATCGAACTTTTCAGCCATTTCTCGTTCGATTCCTCGTAAAGCCGCATATATTCAAGGTGATCTGGCTTGAAAGAATCTTGTTTGAGGCCTCCCTCCGCCTTCAACTTGGTGTACTCAAGGAAACTTTCTGGCTTAAAATCACTTGGCTGGTTGATTTCAAATTCTGGCTTATAGTGGGCCCCCCTGAACTCGTCACGGAGCAGCGCACCTTTAGCAATTACCTTTGAAAGCTGAATCATGTTGTAGAGTTGGTTTACAAAGCTTGGCACTGGATTGGTCCAGTCACTCGTGTCCAAACATTCAACATCTTTCCAGCGTTCATCGTATTCATCAATTTTTTCAACGGTTGCAGCAAGTCTAGCATTGTCGCGAACGATGAGGACATTTGACATCATCGTTTCTGATAATTCCGCATGGAGCTTGTATGGGTTTTCCTTACCCTTCATTTGCTTGATGCTAGTAAACTTTTCTTGCCATTGTTGTTGTGACTGATCAAACAAGGAAGACGGAAGGTCAGTTGCAGACATTTTTTGATTCTTGATGTAATTCACAACTCCTGGTCCCATCATCAAGCCAGTGTATATACAGCTCAATAGTGAATTTGCTCCAAGTCGGTTGGCCCCATGGTACTGATAATCAGCTTCTCCCGCTGCATATAGCCCCTCCATTGAGGTCATTTGGTTGCGAGGGGACTGGTGATCAATAAAACCATCGGCTGTCCTGTTGTAATCTGTCCAAATCCCTCCCATCGAATAATGAACAGCTGGAAAGATTTCCATTGGCTCCTCGCGAGGATCCACCCCAGTAAATTTCTCATAAATTTCAAGGATTCCTCCAAGCCTTCTATCCAGGAATTCGCGTGAATGATGAGTAAGGTCTAAATAGACCTTCATGTCTCCATGCGCACCCAGGCCTTGATTCACACAAATATCGTAGATTTCTCTTGCACCAACATCTCTTGGGACCAAATTCCCAAATCTGGGGTATTTCTCTTCAAGAAAATATAACCGCTCTTCCGCTGGAATCTCTTTTGGATCTCTCTGATCATTGGCTTTTCTAGGAACCCAAACTCTACCACCTTCACCCCGTGCAGATTCGCTCATCAATCGCAATTTGTCACGACCAGGCACAGCCGTGGGGTGAATTTGAATGAATTCACCATTTCCATACTTAGCACCTTGTAAATAAGCTGAGGTTGTTGCAGTTCCAGTACAAACCACAGAATTTGTAGAACGACCATATACTACCCCAGGTCCTCCAGTGGCCAATATGACCACATCACCTCTCTCTGCTCGGATATCACCAGTTCTTAGATTTTGGATTACAGCCCCAACACATTTTCCATCTTCGTCCTGAACAGCCCCAAGATATTCATGCCATTCTATCTTTTCGACCAAGCCCTCAACTTCGTATCTTCGAACCTGCTCATCTAATGCATAAAGTAGCTGTTGGCCCGTGGTGGCACCAGAGAAAGCAGTCCGATGGTGTAGGGTGCCTCCAAATCTGCGGAAGTCTAAGTTGCCTTCAGGTGTTCGATTGAATGGAACCCCCATTCGATCCAGTAAATAAATGATGAAGGGGGCATGATAGCACATATCCTTACACAAAGGTTGGTGCCCCAAAAAGTCCCCTCCCTTTACGGTATCGTAGAAATGTATCTCCGGAGAATCTCCTTCTCCTTTAATATTTACTGCCCCGTTGATTCCACCCTGAGCACAAACCGAGTGGGATCGTTTCACCGGAAGGAATGAAACCAGTAGCACTGACATTCCCTGCTCCGCAATTTTCATGGTTGCGGCCAATCCAGCAAGCCCCCCTCCTACAACGATGGCTCTCTGCTTAGTCATGGATTTTTCTCCATTTTAAATTGGATGAATTTAGGCGGGTGATTCTTGAAAACTTATTACTGGAGATTCTACCAGATCGCTGACAGTGAATACAACGCTACTGCGGTCAGGAGAACAAAAACTATGATGCTCAAAACCCTAACTCTCAACTGTGCTCTGGGTGTCAGAGCAAGCCCCCAAGTCATACTGAATGTGTTGATACCATTCGCAAAATGGAAGGTTGCGCCCAAAATTCCAAGTAAATAGACACTTTTTGTGAGCCACCCGGTTTCTGCAGAAGCAAATCCCTCTGCCAAGTGTTCGAAGTGTTGGCCGTAAGTATCGGTCATCAATGGCATCACCTTAGTGTTATAAAGATGAGCAAAAATAAATAATAGAACGCCGATACCACTAATTCGCTGAAGCCAGTATAGAAGATGTGAAAAATAGTGATAGGAAGGCTGTGGGGTTGCCTCGATGGAGAGTTTTGCCCCTAAAATCGAGTGATAGAAAAGCGGTATGTAAACGAAGATGATCAGTAGCCAGATTGCTAATGGGCTTTCATAGAATGCATTCGTATGCTCGTTATATTTCTCAGCCCCTTGATGAAGATAGAGTTGGGTATAGAGGTGGTATATTAGAAAGAGGCCAACTGGGATAATACCTGTAAGACTATGAACACGGCGGGTAAAGAAATGGGAGTTCATCTAGACCTTTTTTCAGGAATAAATCGCAGGTTATAGCAGTGAGTCTCTCCAGTCACACTTTAGGCCAGCTGAGCAGAAAGCTTAATCTAGTCGATCACGTCTCCAGATGTCAAGATTCTGAAACCTTATTTAGCGCTGAGGCAAGGCGTGATTTGTAGCGTGCTGCAGTTCGCGCATGCAGAATACCTTTTGTTACTGCTTTATCAATTCTCTTCTGAATTTCTGGGTACTCACCTGCAGCTAAAGCTTTGTCATCTCCAGCCAAAACTTCTCGATATTTTTTCACTGAAGTTCTCAAGGATGAGCGCTCAGAACGATTTCTTGCCGTGCGCTTGATCGTTTGACGGATTCGCTTAAGTGCAGAGTTATGGTGTGCCATTTTTCTCCTTCAAAGGGCATTGGGAATATACTCCAACTCTGGAGCATAGTTTTTTGACAAAATAATCAAAATCACATCGAAGCGAGGCTGCATTCTCAGCTTACCTGGGTACCTATTAATGAACACCTCATAAAGTTTTCTGAGTTTTGTGCGCTTTGCCAGGGTAACCGAAAAAGATGGATCAATTTTACCGCTAGATCGAAATTTTACTTCACAAACCACAAGATAGCCTTCGTAGTCTGCTACAATATCAATTTCACCGAGACGGTGTCTGAAGTTTCTCCCTACAATACTATACCCAAGATTCTCCAAATATTTCGCAGCCAAATTCTCCCCATCAATCCCTAAATTCTTTCTGGCCGACATCCTTCACCAGCGAAACGTTTTTCTATGAATTGGGGTTGGACCAAACTGCTGCAACAGTTCCTTGTGACGTTTAGTAGGGTAGCCTTTGTGCTTTGAAAATTCCCACTGTGGATAT
>JAQWOT010000314.1 GCA_029245725.1 SAR324 cluster bacterium
CGAATCCGTGTTCAGGGTTACCCGCAGCTATCCAAAACTTTTCCCACACATCGTGAAGCCATCAGTTGGGGTACACACCGGGCTCACCGATAACAAGGCGTTATGCCAAGTTTATCCAGCAGCCCAACAGAGCATTGCCAACAAAGCTCAGCAAGCAATGAGTTGTTTGTTGGAGCTAAAAAGTAATCAAAATGCTAAGGGTAGTTGAAAAATGCCTTCCATACAGATTTTAATCATGCGATTTAGAGAATTTTGAAAATCTTATTCCGCTGCTTTTCCATAAGGTACGTTGTTACAACCATAGCGTTGAACACCGAGGTTACAATGCTAAGCATGTCTGACAAAGCCTTCAAGCAAAGAAACCCTTGAACCGTATTCACAAATTTAAGTAGCGGCCTCATCTGTGGTAACCTTAAGATAGCTGTGTGATTTAAGATACTTTCCAACCCAAAGTCCACCTGTATAGCGACCAGCTTTGTTGGTAGGAATAGTGTGGTTGGTGCAAATCACTTTATCACCAATTGTAAAATTATTTTGTTCATTTCTAGTATTGGCCAGGTGTTAATCCCTTTGAAATCTTTAGATGTGCCAGGTGAAACTTGCACAGGTAACATGCTTATTGATTCATTTCTTGGTCTTCGTGGGTTCATCTAAAGGACACACCTCCGCCACCTATAGATATACTTTGGGGTCCTCCTAAAGATTGCCTTGGTACTGCTTCCCAATGATGTTATTCGAAGGTTTGACGCTCTGCTGATTAGCGAACTAGGATTCATTAATTTGCTCATCTAGCTGTAGATTTTTCTCTACCAAAGAGAACCAGACCGTTTGATGGTTTCAGTTTACTGATTCTCGACAGAGCGAATTCAACAACAGAATAGATCGTTAAGCCTCTATTTCTGAGAGAGACCACATATTCTGAGCGGTTGCTGCCTCACATAGAAAGTGTGGTATAGCTGATAGCCGAATGGCTTTGATAACAAGTGCAAACATAACTTCTGAATCTATGAAAAAAAACAAGTAATTAAGTAGTGTCGCTGAAGGTAGTGAGGTACCCACAAAACTTCATGATCATTTAGAAGACGTGATCGCCACTAGAGTAATCAAATAAGTGAAGGAGACAAAATAATAAATATATTACAAATCTTGTAAGATAATATCAGAACCCTTTTCTGCAATCATTAAAATAGGTGCGTAGGTATTTGAACTTACAATACTGGGCATAATAGAAGAATCAACCACCCTTAGATTTTGTGACCCATATACTTTTAGATTAGTATCAACAACAGACATCTCGTCTTTACCCATTTTACAAGTGCCAACATGGTGATATGATGTACGACCGTAATTTCTGACATAATTTTCAATATCCTGATTATTTTTTACAGAAGGACCTGGAAAATGTTCAGTTTTTATAAATTCTTTTAAGGAATGCTGATTCATTATCTCACGGCTTTGAACTAAACCTTGAATCGAGATTTCTAGATCTTTTATATCATCTATATAATTGGGATCAATCAATGGGTGATCAAGAGGACTATTGCTGCGTAACTTAACAGTTCCACGACTGGAGGGTCTTAAATAATAAGAATTTAATGTACATCCATTGCCAGATTTAATTAATGGAACTCCCTCTTCAATACCTGCAGCAGGTAAAAAGTGAAACTGAATATCAGGATATAATTTCTCATCTTTTGAATAATTAAACGCACCAGCTTCTACAGCATTAGAAGTAACAGGTCCCTTATTAAAAAACAAGTACTCTAACCCCGCCCATAACATCCAATGTACCTTTTTATATTTGTCTAAACTTGAATCATTCTTAAGCTCATAGACAATATCTACATCATAATGATCCTGTAAATTTTTGCCAACTCCAGGGAGCGATATGATAGTTTTAATATCATGTTTTTTTAATTCTACGTCAGAACCTATACCGGATAACATTAGCAGTTTAGGAGTACCTATTGCTCCAGCGGACAATATTATTTCGTTCTCAACATTTTCAATAATTGTATTATTATCCTTTATTAACTCAACTCCAATTGCTCGATTTTTTTCAAAAATAATTTTTGAAACTGTAGTATCATAAAGAACAGTTAAGTTTTTTCGAAATAAAGCTGACTTCAAGTATCCAGAAGCTGCACTACATCGTTTGCCTTTGCGAGTAAATGTTTGATATAGGCCAGTACCATATTGTTCTTCACCATTAAAGTCTGAGTTATATTTTAAACCGAATTCTTGAGTAGCTTTCACAAATTGTTTACTCAACTCAGAAGGATTTATAGGATCAGATACGCTCTGGAAACCTCCTACACCATGATAAGGTAAAGACAACCTGTCATTATCCTCTGAAAGTAAGAAATATTTCTGT
Organism: SAR324 cluster bacterium; assembly: GCA_029245725.1. Classification (NCBI taxonomy): domain Bacteria; class Deltaproteobacteria; species SAR324 cluster bacterium. The sequence goes on from JAQWOT010000314.1 coordinate 2,375, forward strand.
ACTTCATTGAAGGACCAACCGTTACAGCCCTCTGAATGTGCCCATCTGTCATAATCATGTTTAGCTCCCCTAGTAAACACCATGGCATTAATGGAGCTTCCACCACCTATAACACGCCCTTGGGCTAAAGGTATTGATCTAGAATAACAATTCTTTTGGGGTGTACTTTGGTAGCCCCAGGTGTATGGACCAGACCCAACAGTTAACTTAGCAAAACCAATAGGCATGTGGATATAAGGATGGTTGTCTATAGGTCCAGATTCTATTAAAAGAACAGATATTTCACAATTGTGAGACAATCTGTTGGCTAAAACACAACCAGCTGCTCCACCACCTATAATTATATAATTCCACATAATATATTTGAGTAAAGATTCAAAATCTTACTACGTTAAGCATACCACAATCGAAATAATAAGTAGAATCAACAAAATAACTAGTACAATCAGAGCAGAGAAAACTAAAAGTCTTTTATATTTCTTCAGTATTGGCAGATTGCGTAATTTGTGTATTTTCTTCAGGAATATTATTAATATTGTCTTACAAATTTAATTCAGAATCATTTGTTAATATCCTTAGAAGTTTTAATCCAAAATGGTGTGCATATTAACATGAATTTATAAATTAATTCTTAGTATTATTTTAATAAATTCAATTTAGATAGATTCTTAGAAACCATAACAAGTGAAGATTTTGTTATATTATAAACAGATTAATAAGATAATAGTTGCGAAGCACATATTGAAGAAAAATATAAAATTCCCACAGCATAAATATTTTTCAAGGTTGTAGAATCAGTCTGCAAATTCTAATAGCTGACATTACATTTAAATCAAAAAATAATTGCCAATCTGAAACTTTTGAATACATAATGGATTCATTACTACAGTATCAACTGTTGTTAATAAGGATTTCACTACCATGGAAATATACATAAAGTAAATAAGAAAATTTTCGATATCTCTTATTTTAGTCACATTGATCACCCAAAACAGTTCTATCTTATTTTGGATTAGATAAGAAACCATCTAGATTACTAAGAATTTAACCCTATCTTTAAAAAAATTGAATTTTTCTTC
>JAQWOT010000315.1 GCA_029245725.1 SAR324 cluster bacterium
CTCCCAGAATGAGCAGAGGGATAAAAGATCCAACGGAGGCTGAGTTATTAGCAGATTCTGGAGCAGCTACCCCCCGAATATCTCCACTCCCGAATTGGTTGGGTCGCAGGAGTTTCTTCTCTGTTGCATAGGCGATAAAGCTAGCAATGGTTCCTCCTGCACCAGGTAAGACTCCAATCAAAAATCCTGAAACACAGCTCCTCAATGAGGTAGCTAGGGAACCTGTAATTTCCTTAAAAGTGATCCACAGGCTTGTTAGCGGCTGCATCTTTGATTGATCACTTTCCTTTTGTCCAAGCATGATAAGAATTTCACTGACAGCAAAAAATCCGATCACAACAACGATGAAGTCAATTCCATCATATAGCTCCATCATTCCGAAGGTCAATCGACTGACACCGGTTGTGGAGTCAATCCCAATTGCAGCAATTGCTAACCCTAAGAACGCCGAAATGATAGCTTTCAGCAAGCTTCCTTGGCTGAAACTTGATAGAGCAATAAATGCGAAGACCATCAAGACTGTGTACTCAGCAGGGCCAAAATTGATCGCAAGTTCAGCTAATTTTGGTGCAAACAAGGCAAGAAAAAAGATGGAGATAGTACCGCCAATGAAAGAAGCGATCGCCGACATAGCAAGTGCTTTTCCACCCAGGCCTTGTTTGGCCATTGCGTAGCCATCAATGGTTGTGACGGCTGCTGCAGATGTGCCTGGAACGTTGAGCAAAATGCTGGAGATGGAGTTCCCGTATTGTGAACCGTAGTAAATGCCTGCGAAAAGGATCATCACGGTAGCTGCTGGAACTTCCAAGGTGTAAACAATTGGAAACAGCACAGCTATGGCGTTGACGGGTCCAATTCCTGGCAACATGCCAATCACGGTTCCAAGGAAAACCCCTAACAAAACAAACAGGATATTTTGAAAAGTGAGGGCAGTTGCAAAGCCCTCAAAGAGTAGTTGGATGGATTCTATGTTTCCTCCTAGCTTTATTTCAGCCAGAGGCCACGACCGAGGGAAATCCCCAGCAGGTGGTCAAAAAGTAGAAGACAGAGGAGAGAAAGGATGACAGAGCAGAGAATGGCCTGCTTCCAATTTGCTCCGAAAAGTTTGGCAACAACAATCATCATGGCAATCATTGCCCCAAGAAACCCAGTGTAGGGTAGGAACACTGAATAAATGATGATCACACCCACAAGAGGTAGTCGCTTACGCCAATCCTCCCAGACTTCGGTTTCAAACTCATGTTGTGTTGGCCTAAGAACTAGTCCAAAACCAAGCAAAACCATTACGGAAGCAACCATATAGATCCAATGATGAGGACCAATATCCCCATTATAGAATCCTACTTGGATGAATTTTCCTGCGTATCCGTAGGCCAAACTAAATCCCAGTATGATCAGGGCAGATAGTCTGTCTGCTCCTCCCTCTCCCCAAGACTTCATTACTTCATAAAGCCAAGATCAGTGGAAATTTGTGCAACTTTTCCAATTTGGCCACCTACAAAGTTCTCAAAATCTTTACCAAAGGATTTGAATGGCGCTAGGCCGTTCTTAGCACTCAGGTCAGCCCATTGGCTTGAATTGGCAACTTTTGTGACAATGTCCACCCACTCGTTGTAGCGAGCATTGGAGATATTTTTGGGTACGTAGAAACCTCGCCAGTTAGCTCCAATCACGTCATACCCTTGCTCCTTGGCTGTTTTTGCTGAAGGAACAGCTGGAATTCGATCTGGAGCGAGGATCGCAAGGATTCGGATATTACCCTTCTTCTCGTATTCTACCAACTCTGAGATGTCACCGGTGAAAGCATCTGCTCGCTTGGAAAGGATTTCCAACATTGCAGTACCACCGTTGTCGAAGGAGATGTAATTGATCGCCTTCAGATCCGAGATTCCAGCTTTGTCAGCCACAATAAGAACTTTCAAGTGATCCCATCCCCCAGCGGAGCTGCCTCCAACAATTGCTGTACGTCGAGGGTTGTCTTTCATTGCTGTGACAAGATCACCCAAGGTTTTGAATTGTGAGTCTTTATGAACAGCAATCGCTCCGTAGTCTGCACCTAGGGCACCAACCCAGCGAACATCAGATGCCTTGAAACCAGAATAAACATTCTGTCCCAGGCGTGCTGCGGTAGCCATACTAGCTGCGACAATCAGATTCTCATCATCACCTCGCTTTGTTACAACGTGGGCATAAGCTTTTCCGCCACCTGCACCAGACATGTTGGTTACCGCCATTGTGCCATCAATTAGGCCCATGTCTCCCATTACTTGTGCAGCTGGTACACGACAAGTAAAATCCCATCCTCCTCCAGCACCTGCCGGCGCGATACATTCGGTATTGCCTGGCTTAGCCATCGCAACCCCAAGCATCGTGGTTGCCGCAATTGCAGTTCCAGTCAAGATTCCCAAAATTGATTGCATTGATTTTCGCATGCCATCCCTCCTAATTTTCGTAACACATGAATTGAAAACGAAGTTACCTCCGTTCCTGATGTCGAAAGTCCTTGGATTCCGTCAATTGTCGGAATTGTCACTTCGACCTAATTGATGCTTCAGGATAAACTCCTTTGCACTTTCGCAGCAAAGAAATATGTTGAACTTCTCTTCAAGTCAATCTTCTGGTTTTAAAATTTTTTGATTCTGTTTCGTGCATACTGTTCATAAAGTTCACAATCAAGCTGAGGAACTGATGCTGCCTAACCCAACACCAAGTTATTCCGGATTTCAAAAATGGATGCCTCGCTCACTTGGAAAAAGGATGTTGTTGTTGATGATGGGTTTGTTGATCCTCTTGGTTTGTGCGACGGGTTTCATTGGGAATCAAATTGTAACAGGAATCCTTAATGAATATATTGGTCGGGTAGCACTAAATGTTTCCCGCTCGGTCTCTCTTTCGCCGATAGTCTATCAGGGACTTATTCAGCTAGAGTCGGATGGGATCCAGAGATACGCTGAAAGTGTCCGGGAGGCAACAGGGGCAAGCTTTGTTGTGGTTGGTGATTATGAAGGCAAACGCTACAGTCACCCTGTACCTGAACGCATTGGTAAGTACATGGTTGGCGGGGATAATGAGAGAGCGCTTGTCCAAGGGCAGTCCTATGTCTCGATTGCCGTTGGAACTCTGGGGCCTTCTCTCCGTGGTAAAGTGCCAATTTTTTCAACCGAAGGAGAAATCCTTGGGGTTGTTTCTGTGGGCTACCTCATCGAGACCGTCCAGGATGTAATCCAACCCTATCAGCAAAGACTTCTTTTCTGGATTCTAGGGTTGTTCGCAGTAGGAACATTAGGAACATGGTTCATTGCACGGGAAGTAAAGCGTTCAATCTTTGGTTTGGAGCCTTACGAGATCGCGGGTCTGTATCGAGAGCGGACAGCGTTGTTGGAGTCGATTCGTGAGGGGATCATTGCAATCAATGAGAAAGGGGATGTGACCGTGATGAATCATCAGGCAGCCCAGATTTTGGGTTTCTCTCCAGAAGATGCCTTGGGACGTCCCATTGAAAAACTGCTGCCAGAAACGAGAATGCTGGAAGTCCTAAAAACAGGTAAAGGGGAGTATGATCAAGAAATGTTGATAGAAGAGGAAGAGGTCGTGGTAAACCGAGTCCCTATTTTGGAACAAGACCATGTGACAGGAGTGGTTTCCAGTTTTCGTCGAGCGCAGGAGATTGACCGACTTGTTCAAGAGTTGACAAGTATTCGAGAATATTCTCAGGCTTTGCGGGCGCAAACACATGAATATTCGAATAAATTACACACTCTTGCAGGGCTGATTCAGATTGGTGCAACGCAAGAGTCACTGGATTTAATCGGCCGTGAGTCTTCAGGTTACAATGCCCTGTTGCGTCAAATTTCTGACCAAATCCATGACCCATTTCTCTCTGCGATCATTGTTGGCAAGTATCATCGGGCTCTGGAACTCAAAACAGAACTGGAGATTGATCCAGAAAGCTCAATGGGAAACATCGGCCACTCCAGTCGCAGTGAGAAAATCATCACAATCATAGGAAATCTGCTAGAAAATGCGCTGGAGGCATCGGCCTTGGTTGAAGGTAGAAAAAAAGTGTCCCTGTCGATGACAGATGTGGGCAATGAGTTGATCTTCGAAATAGAAGATTCTGGACCAGGGATCAGCCAAGAGCAGCAAGAGACAATTTTTGATGAGGGTTTCACAACAAAATCAGGGATGGGACGAGGAATTGGCCTGAGACTCGTGCAGAAAAACCTGATTCAAATTCATGGGCATCTGACGATTGGGAAAAGTTCTTTGGGTGGTGCCCGTTTCACTGCGTACATCCCTAAAACCACTACGAATGACGAAGATGGTCACCAGAGTTCTGATTGCGGATGATGATTCTCGGATTACCGAGATACATCAGCACTACGTCAGTAAATTCGAAGGATTTGAAGTGATTGGCCTATCTAACACTTTGGAAGATACCAAGCTTCAGATTGAAGTAATGGAGCCACAGTTGCTGCTGCTGGATATCTATTTTCCTGACGGCTCAGGGATTGAGTTGCTCAAGGAAATTCGTCTTCGTTCGCAGGCACTGGATATCATTCCAATCACAGCAGCCAAAGAAGTACGTCTGCTTCAGGAAGCCCTTCGAGGAGGAGTCTTTGATTACATTCTAAAGCCCGTGGTGTTTTCTCGTTTTGAACAAACTCTTCGGCGTTATCGCACTCACCATTCCAATCTACAATCCTTGGACAGTCTGAATCAGTCTGATATTGATCGGATTATCCATCAGGAAAAACCTACTGATTCACCGCGAATGGATTCAGGGCTACCCAAGGGAATTGATCCGGTGACTTTAGACAAAATCCTTGAAGAAATGAAAGAGGGCTCAATAATGTTTACGTCAGAAGAAATGGCAGAGCGTGTTGGTGCGAGTCGGACGACTGCACGTCGCTATCTGGAATACCTTGTCAGTCGGGGCAGTGTGGAGGTAGATGTGAGTTATGGTGGAGTTGGCCGTCCAGAGCGCATTTATCGGATGACTCGGTGAAAGGAATTATAAACTTTCATAATAATTAGAGAATTGAGGGTAGTCTCATGTCACTCATACAAGTCCTACCTCAAACACATTCTTCCTGAGGAAAATGAGCAAACGCCTCACACGTGAAGATTATGGAGATTTCACCTCTGTTGATGCTGATTTTCGCCTGAGTTACGGAACAGAAGCTGATCAGTTTGGAGATCTCTATCTGCCTTCTGGAGACGGACCGCATCCTGTAGTGATTCTACTTCATGGAGGCTGCTGGAGAAATCGTTTTGGCCTAGAGCCTTTGGGTCGGGTTGCGGAGTGTCTTCAGCAAATGGGGATAGCAGTTTGGAGCCTGGAGTACCAGCGGCTTGGTCAGGGTGGTGGTTGGCCCACGACGATGCAGGATGTAGCAAGAGGTGCTGACCATTTGCGCTTGCTGGCAAAGATTTATCCGTTGGATCTTGCGCAAGTGATTGCATTGGGTCATTCGGCTGGAGGACACTTGGGCCTCTGGCTTGGAGCTCGTTCTCATTTACCCAGTAGCTCCGAACTTTATTTCCCTGATCCACTTCCACTTAAAGGGATCTTGTCATTGGCAGGAGTAGCTGATCTAGTTCGTGGAGTTGCTTGGAATGTCTGTCAGGGAGCTTGTGCCGAATTGATGGGAGGATCACCTGAGGAGGTTCCTGAGCGCTACCAACAGGCATCTCCCTGCCAAATGGGACCAGTCAAAATACCACAGGTTCACTTGGTTGGAGAATTTGATGAAATTGTCAGTGCGAAAATGGTTCAGGAAGATGTGTTTGAGCTTCGGAAACAAACTGTTGGAATATCAGTAGATTTGGAACTAATTCCTGAAATTGGGCACTTTGAACTGGTGGACCCAACTTCTGCAGCATGGTCAATTGTGGAAAAGGCTATCAAGAAACTGCTGCTTATGATGCGAACAAGCGACGCTCGAAACCAGTTTTTTTCAGCAATGAATGGGAAAAAAGGGGAAAATGCAAAAGTTCCTTAAAGCCTTTGGGTTACTTTGGTAATGGCCTGATTTCTAGTCAGGCGAAGATTTTTCAAAGTGGCTTTAGTTGGTAAAACAACTCCACTTCTGATTTTTTGGAGGGAATGAGAGTAGAGATCTCAGTAGATCCCTGGTGAGTCGGGCCCTAGCTAGGAATTTGGCTTAGATGGCGTAAGCGGCTTTGCGCAGTGAATCCAGATTTTTCTTGTAATCAGCCGGGGTTCCACCCTGAAAGACTGCGGAACCTGCCACAACTACATTGACTCCTGCTTCGACAACTTTTCCAATATTTTCGGGTTTAATCCCTCCATCGACTTCCAGCGCAATCGAACGATCACCGATCATCTCTCGAATTCTTCGGATTTTTCTCAATTGAGATTCCAGAAAAGTTTGTCCTCCAAATCCTGGATTGACACTCATCACCAAAATCAAATCCAGCTTTTCCATCAGATACTCCAATGAGCTTTCAGGAGTTGATGGATTAAGAGAAACTCCAGCTTTCTTACCCATAGACCGAATCTGTTGAAGCGCACGATTAGTATGATGACCCGCCTCCACATGAACGGTGATGACGTCTGCTCCCGCATTGGCAAAAGCTTCGAGGTAGGGATCATATGGTTGAATCATCAAGTGCACATCGAACGGTTTGTCCGTGTAAGGACGGATCGCTTTGACAACATCCGGACCGATCGTCAGATTCGGGACGTAGTGTCCGTCCATTACGTCCACATGAATCCAGTCTGCACCTGCTTCGGATACATCCTGAATTTCTTCACCGAGACGAGCAAAATCAGCGGAAAGAATCGAGGGAGAAAGGGTAATTTCAGGCATACATTTACTGTCTGTATTGGATATCTGCCACGGCAGGATAATTGATCAATTTCAAGACTATTGAATTCTTTTATCCTTGAAAACGAATATTATAAAATATACGGGTCTCAATGAGTTAGTGCAAAAGCAGCCCTAAACGTTCAATGATTTGTTGAGGATTCAGTACTTCGTGAGGTGCTTGCAATTCTACTGCTACTCTTGGCATACCGTAAACGACACAGCTACTTTCTTCTTGGGCAATCGTCCAAGCCCCTTTTTGCCTCATCTGGAGTAACCCGTTTGCTCCATCACTTCCCATACCCGTGAGCAAGATTCCCATGGAATCAATCCCAGCGTTTTGAGCAACGGAATCGAACAGCACATCTACCGAGGGTCTATGCCGATTGACAAGTGAACCAGAATTTAATTTAACGAAATAGCCATAGGCCTCCCGTCTCAATTCCAGGTGTTGATCACCGGGGGACAATAGGGCCAAACCAGGTTCTAACCGATCCCCTGAGACGGCTTCCTTGACTCTGATTTTAGATACTCGATCCAGATTTTTTGCAAAGGAGGTGGTAAAGGCTTTAGGCATATGCTGGACAATCAAGATCCCTGGAGTTTCCGGGGACAATTCCGCAAGAATTTCCCGAAGACTATCGGTCCCACCCGTAGAAGCCCCAAAAGCAATGACATTGGGTGTGTTGGTAATGCGTGGTAGTTTGGTAGCATTTGAACGAATTCGTGTGCCTGGGATTACTTGCTGATGGAATCGTTGTTGAGGAGTTTTGAGCTTTGCTTGTGCGGCAGCTTTCACCTTGTCAGTAATTTGTAGAGCAAGATCTTGAAGTCCAGAACTTACATCAATTCGTGGCTTCTCAATGATTTCAAGAGCTCCCAATTCCAAGGCTTTCATTGCTGTTTCTGAACCCTCTGCAGTGTATGCGCTTACCATAACAACTGGCATTGGTTTGGAAGACATCAGACGTTCTAAGAAGGTCAGTCCGTCCATTTTGGGCATCTCGACGTCCAATGTTAGAACATCAGGTAAGCATTCACTAATTTTTCTTAACCCAATCAGGGCGTCCGGAGCAGTGCCAACGACTTGAATTTCTGGGTCAGTTTCCAAGATCCTGCTGAGAGTATTTCGTGCGATTGCGGAGTCATCAATAATCAGAACACGAATTTTGGGAGGTAACACGGCTCTAACCTTGATTTCAACGGAGCATACTGAGTTGCTCTAATTCATCGGGTGCTAGTAATTGTTCCAAATCAAGGAGAATGACCATTTCTCCTCGAAGATTGGCGAGTCCCTTGACGAACTTAGAGTCTAATTCAGTTGATTCTTCGGGAGTTTCTAAAAGATTTTCTTGCTGCAAATTCACAACATCCACAACAGAATCAACTACTACACCAATCACTTTGCTCTTGATTTGAACAATGATGATGACTGTGAAGGGGCCAGTCTCATATTCAGCCATTTCAAAACGTTTTCGTAGATCCATAATCGGGAGAACCATCCCTCGTAAGTTAATCATCCCCAATAGGAACAATGGCAATCTAGGTACCCTAGTGATGCTCTCCGGATAACTGATGAGTTCACGTACCTGAAGAATTTCGAGTCCATAGGTCTCCTTTCCCAACCGGAAAGTAAGCCACTGTTCTCCATTGTGATGGAGTAGTTGATAATCAAAGTTTTCATCTTCTTCATCTAGAAGACTGAAATTCCCCAGCACATGATGCGGTTGGAAATCCATGAGGCCTCGTTCAGTTCAAAATAGCCGCTACGTCGAGAATAAAACACACCGAACCATCTCCAAGAATTGTTGCACCAGCAATTCCTGGAATATGAACGAAGTGTTCTTCCAGACTCTTGATTACAACAGGCAACTGATCTTCAATGCTATCGACCAATAGACAGTATTTTTGTGTCCCCTGTTGAACAACAATCAACAATCCCTCCTCAGGTTTATCAATAGCCTCCTCGATTTTGAGCCGCTGGTGAAGCCGTACTAGGGGGAGATATTGCCCTCGAATATCAATTAATTCTCCTCGATTTTTAAAGCGTTTCTGCTGATCGGGAAGAGGTCGAAGAGTCTCGGTGACCAACAATAATGGCAACACAAACATTTCTTTACCAACACGAACCAACATCCCTTCAATAATTGCAAGAGAGAGAGGCAGCTTTAGTTTGAGTGCAGTACCTTTCCCAAGTTGGCTGCTGACTTCAATGTTGCCAAGCAACGCCTCAATATCTCTTTTTACAGCATCCATGCCTACACCACGGCCAGAAATCTCTGTGACTTCTGTGGTTGTTGTGAAACCTGGTTGAAATATCAATTGAAGAACTTCCTGTTCGTTTTGCTGGTGATCTGGGGCCACCATTCCAAGTCTACGGCCTGCTTCTAAGATCTTCTGTGGGTCCAGCCCCCGGCCATCATCAGCGATTTCAACTATAACAAACCCCTGTTGTTGAGAAGCCTGTAAGGTTATTGTGCCGGTTGGGTTCTTCCCAGCATCGATTCGATCTGATGGAGTTTCCATCCCATGATCCATGGCATTTCTAAGCAAGTGCATCAGAGGCCCCTGGATCTGCTCAGTGATCGTTTTATCTAGTTCGGTCTCAGCCCCATAAATGTCTAGTTTGATCTGCTTTTGATGGCGGTTGGCAAAATCACGAACCACCCTCTTCATCGGAGAAAAGATTGTCCCAACTGGAATCATACGAACTTGCTGGATCTGATCCTGTAACTCTCTGACTGCTTGTTCATTATCTTCGACAAACTGAAGAAACTGCTCACCCAATTGATCATCAGTAGCCTGGATTGCATCATTAAGGCGTAAGAGTCTAGCTTGTCGGATTACTGTTTCACTGACCAAATTTTGCAACCGATCTAATCTAGAAACCGGAACTCGTACCGTCTGACTGGTTTTTGGGAGTTCTACAACATCAGCTTCCATTAACTCAGGATTTTGGCTTGGTTCAGAATACTCATTTTTCTCATCTTTAGCAGAGATTTGAGCAAGCATGTTTTGGTGAGCTTGTTGAACTTCCTGCTCGTCCTCTGCTGGAGTTTCTATTGCTTCAATCAGAAATTCCGATTGTTCTCCACGATAAAATTCCAGTAGTTGATCAATTTCATCAAGTGGCTTATCGCTGACTAATTTAATACTCCACCAAAGGTGCAATTTTGTGGAATCAAAGTCGGACCAGCTTGGAAAATCACTTGTGTGAGCGATTACTTTCAATTCCCCAAATTGCTGGAGTTGCCGCAACAACATCATTGGCTCTTGCCCAAACTCCAAGCAAACTGGATCAAATTTGAGATGAATTAGGTAAGTGTTGCTTTGTGGTATTGAAGATCTGTTCAGAGGTGTCAGCTCTTCATTCGTCGGCTGCTCTTCAATGAAAGATTCATCTGGGGGAAGATCTGTGGAGTTTTTTTGAACTTTGCTTGAGGAACTATTTGGTGAGCTACTTAATAAGGGATTTAGCAACGAAAGCAAATTATCTCTGCCTTTCAATAGGGTAGAGACAATTTGTGGAGAACTTTTTAGGGTCCCCGATCTAAGCTTGGATAGAATTGCCTCAAACTCGTGTGCTCCATTAGCTAAATCAGTCAGTCCAACCATTGCAGCACCACCTTTGAGGGTGTGAGCGGAGCGAAATAATCGTTGAATTACTTCATAGCTGCTTGGTTCTTCTTCCAGTAAGAGTAGGGAATCCTCAATCTCCTGCAGGAGTTCTTGAGCTTCATCTAAAAATTCCTCTGCCGGTAATGCTTCAAAATTCATTTTTGATTGAATATCTTAACACCATCCCAGTTGGCTGGTGGAGGGTTCTTTCGCATTTCCTGACACCTTTCAGCATAAATAGCAGGAAGCGAATCAAGAGGATGATTTTCAGTAAGTTCGCGAAAAATCTTCTCAGCCTCATCCCATTTCTGAGTTCTGTACAAGCTCAGTGGTTCTTCAAGATTTTCCATCACAGCCCTCTTTGCAGATTGCACATCAGACTTCTCGCTATTAAACAACTCGAAGATAGTAACTGGCTGCTTTCTCCCTTTCACAATTACAAGGTCAATTTCTCTGAACATAAGACCATCTTGTTGATCTCCGAGAGTTTCCAGGGTCTGATCTGAAAAGAGCAAAGAAGTTCCATAGTATTTTGTCAGGCCTTCTAGCCTTGAGGCTAAATTGACTGCATCTCCCAATACGGTGGAATCCATTCTTTCTTCAAATCCAAGTGTTCCAAAAACAACAGGTCCAGTATGTATACCGATTCCAATTGAAATTGGGACTTGTCCTTGCCGCTGACGTTTTTGATTCATGGTCCCCAGCACCTGTAGCATTCCCATCCCGGCATTCAGTGCATTCCTCGCATCATTTGTTGACTGCTCTGTCTTGTCAAAAATAGCCATGACAGCATCCCCAATGAACTTATCGACGAAACCATGATTTACCATGATCGACATGTTCATCATTTTTAGATAATCGTTTAGAAAATCCATCAACTCTTGGGGAGAAAGTGGTTCTGATAAATCTGTAAAAGATCGAATGTCACTGAATAATATGGTCGCCTCATCACTCTCTGCTGTTCCAAAGCGTAAAGACTCCAGTCCCTCAGGTGCGATTCTCTCTAAAAAACCCTTTGGTACAAACTTTTCAAACAGCCGTGTCAACCGATTGGCTGCCTCTGTTTCTGCAAGCTTAAGCTTCGTGGTCTTCAACTCTTGATAAGCCAAGACCTGCTGATCAAAAGCACTCTGCAGTTGTCTATTTAAATCTCTCGATTGATCCTCGGCTCTTTTCATGCGAAGTAAAACCTGAATCCTAGCGATCAACTCATCTGCAGCAAATGGTTTGGGTAAGTAGTCATCCGCAGAAAGTTGAACGAGACCTTGGACAAGGTTCTCTGTTGAGACTTGGGCAGTCAGAAAAAGAACAGGAATGTTTTTCCAGTGGGAATCAGCCTTGAGGATCCGGATGCACTCATCTCCGGTGACATGAGGCATATTCCGGTCGAGGAGGATTAAGTCAGGAAGTTCTTTGGAGGATAGTTTGCTGAGCCAGTGGAGGACCTGCAGTCCATCTTCGTGCTCGACTACCTTAAAAGTTTCTGGGGCAGATTCGAGGACACGGCGAACATGTCCTCGAATACTCCGGGAATCATCAACAATGACTATTGATGAGGTCATTTCAGTATAAACCTGATTCAGCTTTGTGGGAGTAACTAAGCCAGGTCTTCCTTTCGAATTGGGAGTCTCCTCACACGTTTGCCTGTTGCAGCGAACACAGCGTTGGCTACGGC
>JAQWOT010000316.1 GCA_029245725.1 SAR324 cluster bacterium
TTAGGGATCTCAGTTCCAAGAGCCGTAACCATAGGAATTTGGGCGTTGCGCAAGACGTGCTTGCGCATTACTTTGACCTCGGAGAGGCCCTTGGCCCTAGCTGTGCGGACGTAATCTTCACCCATCACTTCGACAATACTGGCCCGGGTATAGCGGGCCACAATTGCCATGGGTGCAATCGCATAGGCGACCACGGGTAAGATCCAGTCCGTACAAAAATACTTGTCGATCAAACATTGACCAGAAGAGCCCCAGCCCCCCATGGGTAGCCAATTAAGGGAAACGGCAAAGATCAGGATTAGCCACATCGCCACGACAAAATTGGGCACAGTGACGCCCAGACTAGAAACAAAGGTGACTAGCGTGTCGACCCAGGAATTCTGGTGATAGGCAGCGTAAATTCCAGCTAAGATGCCGAAACCAAAGGCAACAACAATCGTTGTTAGCCCTACTTGAACAGTAATGGCCCAGGACTTACTGATCAACTTGGCGACAGTGGTATGAGGGCGTTGGTAGGGGATACCAAAGTCGAAGCGAACTGCATGGCTCATATAATTGATGTACTGCTTCCAGACGGGCTGATCCAAACCGTACTTCTTGAGAATGTTGGCCTTTGCGGCCGGAGGGAGGCGGCCCTTTCGTTCGTCGAATGGACCGCCTGGAACGGAGTGCATCAGGGAAAAGACGATTATGGACACAGCAAGGAGAATCATCATCAACGCAAAAATTCTCCCACAAATGTAACCTAGCATATCGCCTTAACCCCAATCAGGTTTGAATCTGGATTTTAGTTTACTTCGCATTCGTAATGTAAACATTCCCCCAGTACCAGTCGTTACCCCAGTGTTTTCCAGAAATTCCATTGGAATCAGGCACTCGGAAGCTGTCACCCTGGACATATGGCTTGAAGAGATCTCCCTGCCAGCGATGGGCAATAAAGACTCCTCCGACATCATCTACCAGGATCTTTTGAGCATCACGGAACATCTGCTCCCGCTTTTTGTCATCTCCAACCAGGTTGCTGGCTTCAGCTACCATGCTGTCAAACTTTTCGTTCGTCCAAGAGTGTCGTCCTGAAGAAACCCAGATGCCTAATAAGTTGGCGGGATCCAGAAAGTCCATTCCATAAGAAACAGCTCCTAGAGTCAGCTGTGTCGGTTTGGCATTGAGGGCATCCATGTATACCTTCCCGTCCTTGTTGGAAACCTCAATTTGGATGTTCAGGCACTGTGCAATCGAGGCTGCAGAAGCTTGGTAGACGGCACTCATCGCTGGACCCTCCCCACGGAGCCACATTTCCTGGTCTGGGAACCCTTTGCCATCAGGGTAGCCTGCGTCAGCTAGATGTTTCTTGGCCTTCGGGCAGTCAAAGGTCTGGTATTGCGTCAACTCACCCTTGGTGTCCGAAGCAGGATAACCCGGCATCAACATGGAATGGGCGGGCATCGCTTTGATTTCACCGTAGACGTTTTTGACGATAGCATCGCGATCTAGAGCGTAAGCAAATGCCTTGCGAACATTCAGATCATTGAAGGGGGCTGTGTAGGTATCAAAGAGCAAATAGTCTGTCCGGAAATCCCCAAAATGTCGGAGATAATTTTCTTTCAGAGTTGGATCACTCTCGATAATTTTGAAGTCAGCAGGAGTCAGGTACTCATAAGGCACCGTATCGACCTCACCCTGTTGGAATGCAGTGAAGAAAGTCGCCGGTGACATATAAATGCCTTCAATTCTCTGTAAGCGAGCGGGTCGGTAGCCCTTGTAATTGGGGTTGGCTTCAACAACAATTCGATTGCCTGGATCAAACTCTGTCAATACATAAGGCCCTGCGGAAACAGAGGTATCAGGATCGTTGTTGTAGTAGGGTCCGTGTGCTTCCAAAGCTTTCTTGGAAAGCAGGAAGGCAAATTTCATAACTCCAGGTAGTGGAGGGAAGACTCCTTCAGTTTCCACTTCTAGAGTCAGGTCATCTACGGCGCGTATGCCCAGGGCAGAGGTGGGCATTTCTCCAGCAACAACCTTACTCCAGTTTTTGATGCCACCAGCTCCAATGAATGAATAAAACCAAGTAAAATCCCAAGCGCTTGAGGGATCAGCTGAGTAGCGGAAGGTTGCTTCATAATCAGCCGCAGTTAACGGGGTACCGTCACTCCACTGAAGACCTTTGCTGAGCTTGAAAGTCCAGACTTTCCCACTGGCATCTACAGACCAACTCTCTGCAGCAGCAGGTATCACATTGAAGTCCTTGTCCAGATCAACCAGGGTATCCTGAAAGAGATCAGCGATACATGCATAGCGCTGATAAACAGCTACAGCGAAATCAAAAGTTACTTCATTGCGAGTATTGTCGCAGGGTACACGGAGTACCTGCTGGTCAGCGGGAGCAGCGTCCTTCGGAAGTCCATGCCCACCCGCTAGAACAGCAGAGGGAGCTAGGCAAAGGGCCGAGAGTAGAGTGGTCCCACCAACTATTTGTTTACTAAACTTGAGAAAACGACACCAACCGGACGATCGCTTGGACTCATTCAACTTCATAAAATTCCTTCTCTTTCAAGGTTTGAGAAATCCAGCCACGTATGAAGGGGCACTAAATAAAGGAAGTACAGGTTGAAAAGCAATCTTTTTTTGTGCGACGTCAGTTGTCTGAAATTGTAGATTTCAAGAACTTGATTAAAAAATAAAAGTTGATGTCGAACATCACATACGATATTTGATGT
>JAQWOT010000317.1 GCA_029245725.1 SAR324 cluster bacterium
AAACTACGCAATTGCTCCAACGCCAAGAGCAGAGCCCTATTTGCTCAAAAAGGTTGAGGTGAGAGTAATGAGAGACAGTTATCCAAACTAAAACTTTTGAACAGAAAAAAGACTAGATTCAGAATTTGAAATCTTTGTGAGGGAGGATGAATTTAACGTGGGATCAAGCTGATTTTTCAGGATATGGATCCATTCGTTGTACATGTTAATTACAAAAAGAAAGCCAAGCCTTTCTAACCAATTTTGATTCATTTGAAATTAAAAAAGATTCTGGATCGTATTTTTTGAAACGCGAGAGATGTGGCCTCTTCTCTTTGATTTTTAGTAGGAAGCCAGCCTGTCACTCTGGGATAAGTATAACTCAGAAATTCATGACTATTTCTCAGCATCACGTGGGAGAGAGGCCAAAGGTCTGCTGTAGCCCCAAGTATTTCGATTAAGTTATAATTTCCAAGTCTTCCAAAACAAAGTGGTTGATGAAATCTATTATCCTTCTTCAGATAAATCACTTGATGGTGATGATTAGACTTGGTAGGGCTCAAATTGTTTTGTTTTTTGTTAAAAATAAATTCTTCTCAAGAATTACTGAGTAGAAAAAATTTTGCAAATTCACAATGTCAAAACTCTTTCATCTCCGAAAAGATGAAAAAGACATGCTTGCATAATTTATTGATGGAGCTTGCTATGAAGAATTACTTTGGGTTTTTAATCAATCGTTTTTTTATTTTTGCATTCTTGGTGTTTTTTTTGAGTTTTAGTTTAGCAAACGCAAAACCTGAACCTCCCCCAGAGATGCTGGAATGGCTGAAAAGAGGAGAACTGGGAGAGTATGAACCTAGCCAGGAAAACTGGGACGAAATTGTGAGAAAGGCCACCGAAGAAGGAGAAGTGATTGTCTACACCTCATCAGGCCGTATTCAAAAACTGGTTAAACCATTTGAGAAGATGTACCCCGGGATTAAATTGACTGTACATGACTTAGGGTCCACCAAATCCGTTGAAAAAACCAAACGTGAGCAACAAGCAGGAATTTACAATGCCGATGTCGTCACAACAGGAAATTCTGGGCAAGTCATTCATGAAATGTTGAATAAGAATCTTCTAGTTAACTATGTCCCACACCATTTCAAAGGCCGAATCCCCAGGGAATACCGTGAACCACTCTTAATAAGAGTCAATGAAGCGGTAGTATTTTTCTACAATTTGGAGGCTTTTCCCAATAGCCCCCCAGTTACAAATATTTGGGAATTCACCGAACCCCGATTCAAAGGTCGGGTGGGCATGAAAAACCCGATGTCCTCAGGTTCCACCTTTATGGCGGTTATGACCCTTATCCAGCATCCACAGGAAATGGCGGCTGCATACAAACGCTACAAAGGAGAGGAAATCAAGCTCTCAGAAGGTGTTCCGGATGCTGGATATGAGTTTTGGGCAAGAATGTTAAAAAATGATGTCGTTATTTTTAAATCTGGCTCTAAGTTAGCCGCAGCGTCAGGGAAAAAAGGCCAGAAGAAACCATTACTCGCTTTTGCTAACATGACCTACATCGCCCGCAACGACTCCAAGGGTTTTGTGAACGGCATCGTTAAGGATTTGGATCCAATAGCAAAACTGCTATATCCGACTTTCACTGCCATTGCGAGACAAGCGCCCCATCCAAATGCAGCAAAAGTTTTTACTGCTTTTGTCCTTGGAAGCACGGAGTTGAACAAGAACTCTAAACTTTCCAAACCCTACACAAAAGGAGTCAGTTCGGATTTGCTTTTGGGTCTTGCACCTTATTTTGACCCTGGCACAAGAAGCCCAAGAAATGATGTTCCATCACCCGAAGGTGGAGAAATTTGGGATGAAATGACGGAATGGCATGTTGATGCAGATTTTATGTGGAAACAGGGTGCAAGAATCCGTGATTTCTGGATTCAACATTCTAGCATGTGAGCCTGGTGCAACCCATGGAACAGATTAATTTAAGAGGCATCAAGAAGTCTTATGGCAAAGAAATGGCCGTGCAGAAACTGGATCTAACGGTCAATTCTGGAGACTTTTTGACTATCCTTGGGCCATCGGGTTGCGGTAAAACAACCATGCTTCGGGCTATAGCTGGACTGGAAGAACCTGATGAAGGGGAAATCCAGATTGGGAATAGAACCGTCTTTTCACGCAAACAAGGGGTATTTATTCCTCCTGAAAACCGAAACGTAGGTTTCATCTTTCAAAGCTATGCCTTGTGGCCTCATATGACAGTCGAGCAAAACATAACACTTGCTCTTAAAGAAAAAAAACTCAGTAGTACCGAAATTGAATCTCGTCTTAAGAAATCTTTGGAAATGGTTCAGATGGAACCATACCGCAAACGCTACCCCTCAGAATTATCAGGAGGGCAACAGCAAAGGGTTGCGGTTTCACGCTTGATTGCCCTTCAGTCAAAAATTCTCTTGATGGACGAACCGTTGTCCAACTTAGACGCTAAACTTCGAACTGAAATGCGTGCTGAGTTAAAACACCTTCATCGGGAACTGGAAGCGACAACAGTTTATGTCACTCATGATCAAACCGAAGCCCTGACCCTCTCGGATAATGTCGTGGTCATGAACAAAGGCCAAGTTATGCAAAGTGGGACTCCCTATGACATCTATCATCATCCAAATAATATATTTATTGCTGAGTTCATTGGAGATCCCCCAAATAATATATTCGAAGGTGAAATCGTCGACAAAGACGGTCAACTTCAACTGGACTGTAAAGAGATTTTCTTCCCCATGAAGAAAAAGCCTTCATCAGACTCACGAAAAGCCATCGCTACGGTTCGTCCAGAAAACATCAACGTATCCTTTCAAGAGCAGAGAAACTGGTTGAAAGTCACACTGGAATCAGTCCAGCCAACGGGAGCAAATACAATCCTGCAAGTCAAATACGGCAACACTGGAATCACCCTATTGCATCCTGAATTCATCAGGATGCAACTTGATGAGCCTTTATGGATTCGATTTGATCCTGAAAGTTTAAATTTCTTTAATAAAGAAACAGGAAAAAATATTCAACTTTGAGAATTTTGTTCCAATAAAAATCCCAGCTTTTTATTAAAAAACAGGCCGCAGATTTGTCCAAGTCTCAACTAACCTACTTTTTTTATAAATTAATTAACCGTCCTCATCTAGTACTCGGATCTGTTTGTCTGCTGATCCTTGGTTTTCTGGTGTTGACTCCCTTATTAGAAATCATCAGGGATTCTCTAAGCGTCCAAAGCTACGACATTGCTTATCTGCCTGAAGCAAAGATCGGTGAGTTCACTCTTTTTCATTATGATCGTGTCTTTGTAGGCCCTCTTTCCAAAGCTCTACTAATAAATCCTCTGCTCAATAGTATTGCGATCGGTGTTTGTGTCACACTGATTGGGGTATCTATAGGGACACTGCTTGCGTGGCTGATTGTTAAAACAAACATCCGCTACAAGAGCTTTTTCGGAGCTCTGGCTGTTGTGCCCTACATGATGCCTTCCTGGGTCTTGGCATTGGCCTGGCTGAGCCTGTTCAAAAATGATCGTATCGGTGGTGCCGAAGGCATGTTCACTTATTTTTTTGGAATTCAACCCCCAAATTGGATTTCTTATGGTTTTTTTCCTATTGTCATCTGCCTATCACTCCATTACTACGCATATGGCTATCTTCTTATGTCTGGAGCTCTGGCAAGTGTCGACTCAGAATTAGAAGATGCTGGCGCAATCTGTGGAATGAATCGACGGCAAAGATTGTGGAGAATCACTTTACCCTTACTATTACCAGCTTTGGGTTCAGCCATTGTCTTAACTTTTATTCGAATCTTAGGAACTTTTGGGACACCGGCACTATTAGGATTGCCAGTTCGGTTTTACACATTCTCTACCCAGATTTATGCTTCTCTCAATGCCAGCAATAACGGTGATGCTTATGTTTTAGCCCTAGTTTTGATAGTAACAGCCATCACTTGTATTTGGATCAACAACAGGATTTTGGGAGTACGTAAAAGTTATGTTACTTTGACTGGAAAAGGATTTCGATCCCGAGAGATCGATCTGGGTGCTTGGCGTTGGATGGCAACCTTAGGAGTCGGAATGTTCTTAGCGTCTACCGTTTTTCTGCCACTACTTATACTTTTGTGGGAATCTCTCTTGATCGTTCCAGGTGACTATCATCTTGGAAATTTTACTTTGGAATATTGGATAGGAGATGGAAGCATCGACGAAACCTATGGCGAACCAGGTGTTTTTCAGAGTGACAATATCATCAGTTCTCTTTGGAATAGTATTAAACTTGGGCTCTCTGCGGCTTTCTTCAATGGAATCATTGGATTGCTGGTGGGTTATGCAGTCGTAAGAGGCCGGGGAACCTTGCTGTCAAGGTGGCTAGAAGGAGTTGCCTTTGCACCTTATATCTTCCCATCCATCGCTTTTGGTGCAATTTACATCGGAATGTTTTCAAACTCCTGGGGGCCGGTTCCTGCACTCTACGGCACCTTCACTATTTTAGTATTGATCACTGTTGTAAAGAATCTTCCATTCACTTCACGCACAGGCATTGCAGCCATGCTTCAGATTGATCAGTCCATCGAAGAAACAGCGAGGGTCCAAGGCATTGGATGGATCAAGCGAATGGTAAAAATTGTCATACCATTGTCATTTAGTGGATTAGTTTCAGGAATGTTGCTTACTTTCATCACTGCTATGCGTGAACTCTCTCTCATCATCCTCCTCATTTCTCCCTCCAACATGGTTCTGACCGGTTTGTTATTTAATTACAATGAGCAGGATATGGCTCAGCATGCAGGCGCTGTGACGCTTCTACTCACTCTGATGATTATCTCAGGAAGCATATTAGCTCGAATAGTTTCAGGAGGTTTCGGATTAAGTGCACTAAAAAATGGCTAAGGGGATGATTTGAATTTATTTTTGATACGTCATGCAGAATCCAAAAACAATATTCGTAAAAGTTATCAAGAACGGGTTTCTGATCCAGAGCTCACAGAAAATGGGCATTTACAAAGCACTTATATGGCAGATTTTCTTCAAAAAGGCCTTCATCTGTCCCAGACAGAGTTTGAAGAAAATGAAAAACCCTTTGATCAAATCTTTTGCAGTGCAATGCAGAGATCTTTGGAAACGGTAGGTCCGGTTGGTGTCGCAATTGGACTCAAACCTGAGGTATGGCTTGATATTCATGAAGTTGGAGGAATTTATGAATTTAATGCTGATTTGACTGAAAAAATTGGACTCCCTGGGCTTAATCGAAAACAAATTCAATGTAATTTTCCAGATTATTTACTTCCAGACGAAATTGACGATGAAGGGTGGTGGAATAAAAGTGCGGAAACTCTTCAAGAAGTAAGTCTGCGTGCAGAAAGAGTTCTAAATATTATTAAAAATCGTGCAGAGGAAAATGTTCGTTTGGGACTGGTGACTCACGGAGCTTTTATAAGCAGTTTTTTAAGTTTACTTTTTAATTTAAATATCGCAGATGGCATAGCCTTTCAGAGTCATAACTGTTCTATTTGCAGATTAACCTTTGAAAGAAATAAAAAGATTACGATTCAATATTTAAATTTTTACAGTTACTTGCCTGAAAATTTGAGAGTCCCGCGCCCTGACCTCAATGTAGAAAATGGTTAAATACCACTATGAGTTTAGTACTAGAGATTTGTAAAGAATCCTTTGAGTACTTTGAACTGCGACTTATTTCTTTGTTGAGCTTCCTGAATATCGAAGCATGGAGAAGAAGTTTCTATTAATTCGTAGAACTACTCCTTACTGAGAAACTGTAGTTCAAGGGTGGAGTGGGGAACAAAACAGGCTCTATCGATTATTTAGAGTATCCAGTTTAAGCTGAATTTTCGAAAAATTAAGCAACTCTCACCTTGGATTATGCTCTCTCACACAAGAGATTGCTCATTTTTGCCAAATAACTTGAAAAGAATTACTATCGGTACAAGCGTAAACGCTATTAGTACTGTTCCAACAACTGAAGCATCACCAAAGTTTCCCTGAAGTACTTGAGCAAACACCTCCACAGGCAAGGTTCTAGTTTGTCCAGAATATAGAATAACAGTCGAACTAAATTCCCGTGCTATTGTTGCCATTGTCAACAGAGCCCCAGATAATACTGCTGGTGCAATCTGTGGAAGAGTAACCCGAACAAAGGTCCCACCCGGTGGCACCCCAAGATTTATAGATGCTTCCTCTGTTTGTGGCCCCATTTGGTAAAGAAATCCTGATACTGAACGCACTGTATATGGTAAGCGTCGTATGAAATATGATAGAATCAGAATAAGGCTTGTCCCAGAAAGGAAGAATGGGTCTCCACCAAAGGAAATAGAAATTGAAACACCCATTACGACTCCAGCAACTGCATATGGAGTCATTGACATAGTATCAATTATTGCAGTTAGCCTATTTTTACGTCGAACTACAACATAACCAACCAATGATCCTACAGCCACACACAGCACGGTAGAAGATAGCACGAGCAATAGAGAGTTGATGAATGAAGCTGGTAATCGAGTAGCTGTAAGGTATCCTTCAAAAGTGAATTCCCCTGTAAGTAATGGACCACGGGTTTTTAGAAATGATGAAACTACCACTGTGAGAGTTGGTAGAAATGCAATAAAGACAATTAAATAAACTATAAGAGTTGAAACAAATATTTTTGTAGTACTGGTTTTTCTTAATCCCAAAGGTGTTACTGTCTCTTGATTAAAAGAAGCTCGTCTTGCGAAACTTCTTTGGATTAGAAGTGCTCCAAAGGTTACTGTAAGCATCAAAATTGATAAGGTACTAGCAAGTCTTGGATTCCCACCAAACTCATTTATAAACTCTCCATAGACAAGAGACGCAAGAACTCGATATCCTTCACCAATTATCATTGGAGTACCGAAATCAGAAAAAGTGGTCACAAAAACAAGTAAAGCCCCGGTTGATATTGAAGGAATAATTAAGGGCAAAATCACGGTCCAGAAAACACCAAAAGGGGATCTTCCCATGTTGATGCCAGCATCTTCAATGCTCTGATCCACTGATCGTAGGCCTGACAACATCATAAGAAAAACAAATGGAAATGACTGTAAAGTAAAGACTAAGACTATACCACCCCAGCCATACAAGCTAGGTAATGTAATACCAATTATTTGTAGCCATCCTGTAATCACACCGTTTCTACCAAGCAACAATATCCATGCATATGCTCCTATAAAGGGTGGAGAAACAAAAGTAAGAACAATTGCCACTCGTATAAAGATTTTACCAGGAATCGCAATTCTACTTACTAGATATGCCGTTGGAACACCGATGATTACGGAAAAAATGGTGGCTAAAATGCAAACATAAAAACTGTTAAGAAGTGTTTCGTAATAGAATCTTTCGCTGAAAAATTCAATGTATGTTTCAATGATTGAGAAATTGTCAGTCGACGTGAAAGTGCCATCTTCCGTCATGAAGCTGGCAAGGATTAATCTTGTTAATGGGAAAATCAAAAGGGCAGCGATAATAATGACAGATAAACTGGAGACCAGTCCCCAGAAATCAAAATATCGATTATTTAAAATTTGAAATTTTCTATGAATCATAACTCGAATTTCACTTACTCTCCGATTGGAAATAACATTAATCTGTCACTGGGAATTGAAACGCTAATCTTATCTTTTTCATTATTTCTACCATCTCCTATTGGTGAAAATTCTTCAACTTGTACAAGCATCCTTGAGTTTGTTTCAACTTTATATCTGACTATTCCACCAAAATACATTTTCTGAGAAACAGTACCATAAAGAACGTTTTCTAAATCTGGTATTGGATCCACAATAATTTTGGCATCATGTGGTCTAAAGCCAAGTCCAACTGATTGACCTACAGATATTTTTAATCCAGAAATTAAATTAGCTACTAAATTTGTCCCATCCTTAAGCTCAATAGTAATCTGATTATCATTCATTTTGATAACAATTCCGTTTAAAAAAGTTCCTTCCCCCACAAATTCTGCAATATTTTTAGTCACAGGAAGCCGATATATTTCCATCGGAGAACCAATTTGCTTTACTTTACCCTTCAACATAACTGCGATTCTATCTGAAATACTTAGAGCCTCATCCTGATCATGAGTTACGTAAATCGTTGTGATACCTAATTTTTGCTGTAATTCTCGCAATTCCTCCCGCAACCTAACACGCAATTTGGCATCAAGATTGGCTAGTGGTTCATCCATAAGAAGAATTTGTGGTCTAACGACTGCTGCCCGAGCGACAACAACTCGCTGCTGTTGGCCTCCCGAAAGCTGACTAGGCTTTCTATCTTCATACCCATTGAGATCTACCAGGCGCAATGCTTCTTTAACACGATCAGACATTTCCTGCTTTGGAACACGTCGGGCTTTCAAACCGTATTCAACGTTTTGCCAGACTGTGAGATGAGGAAACACAGCATAGTTTTGAAAAACCATTCCGGTATCTCGATGATGAGCTGGAAGTGTATCTACTAATTTATCATTAAAATAAATATTCCCTTCATTTTGATTACAAAATCCTGCAATTGTACGAAGCAAGGTCGTCTTCCCACAACCACTTGGTCCTAAAAGTGTAAAAAATTCACCTGGTTTGACAATTAAGCTGACATTATCGACAGCCACAACATCAGTAAAATTAACACTGATATTTTCTATTCTTAGCCTAGTTGAAGAAACAGTATTCATTAAGTTATCTATTAAAAATAAATTGTTTGCTCAGACAACTTTAATCCAATAAAAAAATTTTGGGAAATGTTTAGTTTTACCTGAATTTAGTGATTTATATTTAATTATATATTCTATACTTTAAAATCATCAAAATTTTGGGAAAAATTGGCTCAAGATGATTGACATTTAATTTTCGTAAATACAAAGCAAAGAGAATTTTGTCTGGGGCAGACCCCCTAATTTCTTTTAAATAGGGGGCTTGAGGGAATCAGAATTGATTGAATCAAAAATTCTGGTTTTTTATCTTTCAATCCAAATTAAACTCCAAATTAAAGTGACTTAGCTCATTTTTTAAAAATTTGAAATTACATGTTTCTTTAACTCAGCGAGTTTTCATCATTATTTTCTTCCACTTAGCAAGGAATTCTTTTTTCTTCGAAATCGCATCCTCCATTGGATAATCCATAAGAGTCATCTCATCTACTCTGACCATAGCAGGATTTAATTCTACATTTTTATGGGTCGGTCTTCTTCCAAGAAATTCAGTAGCTAATGCACTTTGTTGAGGGTGGTCTAAAACAAAATCAGCGAAAAGACGTGCATTTACAGGATTTGGGCTGTTACGAATAAGAAAAAGACCACCAGGTAATAGTGCCATACCGTCTTTGGGGTAAACTATCCCAACATTTCCGGATGGAATCCATTTGAACGCGCCTTCTTCATAAGTTATTCCTATGGCATTCTCTCCTTGTCCTACTTGAGTAAATGGTATGCTAGAGCTATTCACTATTATTTGATTCCTTGCTAAAGCTTCAACTAAATCCCAGCCACCAATCCCAAGCCAAGTAACCATTGCAGCATAAGCGGAGCTAGACTTTGCTGGATTTGCATGAACTATCCTGCCCTTCCATTTTGGATCAGCTAAATCAGACCATCTTTGTGGAAGCTCATCCTCAGCAACTAGATCCTTATTGTAAACAATTACCATTGTGAAAGCATCAAAAGGTGCATTATATCCTTTCGGATCTAGAAAAGCCGGTGATATACCCTCAAGTGCTGGAGAATTATATGGTAAAAAGAGTTCCGGTGCTGACCCCCCAGTAAAGGAACCACCTCCAAACATAATATCTCCTTGTGGACGGTTTTTTTCAGCCTGAACTCTACCCAATAGTTCTCCTGTTCCCCCAGTAATGAGATCTACCTCGATGTTGCCATATTTTTCTTTGAACTTATTTACAAAGTAGTCAACCAGCTTTGTAGGATGAGATGCATAAATTACCATACGCTCTTCGGATGCTTGTGCATATCCACTCGTTGAAAAGACAGAAACTATTATTGTCAGACAAATCAGTACTATTTTGTTTTTGAGTTTCACAATAACTCTCTTTGAATGAAGTGAAAAAAATTTCCTCACTAGAAAACGTGTTCGTCTAGTGAAAATTATATTTCCTAATAAAACAGATCTATTAATAAGCCATGCACATCTTTTGTGTCAACAAAAATTATACCTAACATCTTAAGTACACATGGTTATTTGGCTGAGGTTGATGGGATGAAATTTCACTTATTCATATTGGCATTGAGCACTTTCTTTTGTACAGGGTTTGGCTACTTTTTGATGGCCCCCCTAAAGTAACTTTGCGGATGGAATTTTTTGCTGGTACCGCTAGGCACATCCTAAAATCTCAATATATTGACAACATTTCTTTGGCAACTCTGTGATGTACGGGGGTGGGGACAGAGAAATGCCTTCCCCGAATAATAAGCTCACTCTGAGAATGAATTTACTGCACATCTCACCCTCAAAGATTCAAATGCAGCTCAGTTGCTCAATTGAAATCGGTACCTGGGCGCCAGCTCTCTATGGATCCTCTCCATCTTTACTACATTGGGCTCTCTACCAAGCATTTTTGACTCTGAGTGGATTTTCTCTGCAAGCATCGCAATCAACGCTGAGGCTGTGCAAGGATGCTCAATCTGGTGATAGTATGCTGTCCAGGGCTCAATGTATTGCTAAGCAAACTCCTCCAGTCTCTTGCTCGCAAACAACTGAAGGACTGGATTGTCTGCAGTACGGTTGATGATTTCGATGACCTGGTCTTTTTTGATATTCCCAAAAGAGCCCGAACCGAGAGCATACATATAACTTCGCAGACTGCCCTCAGGGGTAATGTGCAGATAATAGGGCCGGTAGAACCCCTTTCTCACAGGGAGATGATTCTGGCAGCAAAGCCATTTGAGTTTAGTTCAAGGTGTCCCCAGACCAAGTCCTGGATCCTCCCACATCAACCATCTCCATCCCCACTGGGCTGAAATATTCGGGTAGGTGTCCAATCTCTTTGGTAAGCTTTTGAAGAAATTCATCGTACAATTCTCTGGAAGCATCAGTCATTACGACTTGGTAGAGAATTCTGTTGGTTTCACAAGCAACAGCTACCTGGATCATCTTGCCAAACAAGCCACGATATCTCTCATAGCGGTCATCCAGACTCAGCACCATCATCTTCAAGCCCGCAAGCCTGAGTGCTTCGACTAACGCTTCAGGACCATCAAATTCTTCTGTGCCCACCTTTACTGTACGACTTCCACCCCACCAGGCATTGGTGTTGGCACGAACATCCGGCCCTAGCCCTGAGGCAAATCGAATCAGTTCAATGATTGGGCTACCTGGAATGAAAGTCTCTCCACCTGTAAAATTGACCCCTGTATCCACCAAACCAAATGGTTTTGCCTGTTGGAGAAAGCTCCCGATGGACTCTTGATCTGCTCAGTCTGAGCCATGTTCCACAGGACGCAGACCATCCTGGAGACAGTGAGAGTAGGCCAAGGCCGTCAATTTTGGTTTGATCTACGGCGTGAGTCCCAATCAGCTGGTCAAGAATGGAATAGCCAAGAATCAAAAACAGGGGGCAACGATCATCAAGGCCTTTTTTGAACTCTACCCGAAGATCAAGTGGATGCACAAGTATCTGGAGCGGCAGATGGAGCAGGTGATTCAAAAAGATCCAACCCAGCTGCAAATCAGGACACATGGGACCAATCCTGGTCGCTGGTTGAGCAGGAAGGAGGTCAGTTTCAACGATGGTAAGCTACGCCCGAACACACTCTTCAATCAACCTGTTCAAGGCTTGGCAGCTGATGGAATGAAGGCAGCCTTAGTAGTCTTGCAGAAACGACTTGAGAGACTAGATGCTGAATTAGTGGCTGTGATTCATGATGAAGTGATTGTGCAGACGTCCCCATACTTGGCAGATGAGGTACTGGGTATTGTGCAGCAGGCTATGATCGACGGGATGCAAACTTTTATTGGTGAAGTTCTCATTACTGCAGAGGCCTTGGTGGGCAGGAGTTGGGCGGAGAAGTGATATCCTTCGAAGTTCAAACTTTGTTTCCAGCGTGGCAACTGATGCAATTAAAATTAAATGCTAGCTCAATTACTGGGCTCCTTTCTGATGTGATGCAGGCATAGCAAGCTGCCCATAAACTAATAAAGAATTTTAACCAAAATCATTGAGGTGAAAATTCTGCATTTTGGCATCAACTTTTTGAGAATTATTCCCAATCCCTCTGCATGGAAGCGTGAGGCAAAGATGCCAATGAGTTTCCATGACCTACCAGATTCTTCAGCGTTCTCTCATTCGAGTCGCTCTGCTTAGTATTGCTGTTTCGGGGTTGGTGCATTTGCGTCATTTAGAACAATGAAGTAATCTCC
>JAQWOT010000318.1 GCA_029245725.1 SAR324 cluster bacterium
CCTCCACCAATCCAATCTTAGTTGGTCAAAAGTTACGGAGGGAGACTTTTCCGGTGCCAATGTAAAAGATAGTATAATTGCTAATTCTGATTTGAGTAGCTCAAATTTTCAAAATGCTAATCTCGAGGGTGTAGATTTTAATGGTTCAAAGTTGGTGAATGCCGTTCTAATTGAAGCCGACCTTAGCAATTCTGTTTTGGCTGGTGCCAATCTAAGTGGTTCTGATCTGACTAGTGTCAACCTAAGCAATGCCAATCTTACAAATACCAACTTAAGTAATTCGAACTTGAGAAATGCAGATCTCAGTAATGTGATTTTTTCTAACACCAATTTAAGTGGTGCAGATCTTAGAGGCGCGCTTGTAACCAATTTGAATGATAGACTTGTGAATCTAGAAAGTGCACTTCTAGATCAATCAGATTTTCAAGAATCCGAAGAACCAGTAAGTAGTGGTATAGTCTCATTAGAGGAGAAAGAAGATGAACCGAATGAACTTAATACATTTAGATCAACTAGTTGTTTTGATGCATTGAATATGAATGAAGCCGAAGCTTTTAATCTATTTTATCTTTCACTCAATGATTTGATTAGTAGATTAGAGATAGCCTCGAATATAGTAGAAGATAACAGTGATTTGATTATTGAATACACACAAGAATTTTGCACTATGAGTCGGAATGAAGGCGCTAAACTAACTTCCTTATATACCTCCATAGGTATGGCCCTTATCCAGATTGATCCAAGTCTCTACGAAAAGATTGTATTACTTGATAAACCCTAACTTCTTTCATAATGTTTAGATTATTATGTGGGCTTTATTGTTTGTAAGGTATGTTTACACTCTTATTGCTTCCCTATTTAAATAAGAATCTTTCTTTACTTTCATTTCTGTTGCCTTTTGCATTAGGAGATAACGTCAGTCTTTTTACTAAAATCGAAGTTTTTATTTTTTGTGTTTGTCTAATTTTTATTCTTCAGTACTAATCATTGGGTTATTCGATACTTTTCCAAGTATGTAGACAATTATTTTACATCTAGCAGCAAATGAAAACTCTCAATCTAACAGCAAAGAAGAAATAGTTTTTATTCAAAAAAATAAATCTAAATATTTTGGAAGTTTCTCTTTGTTACTCCTAAAAATATCTTCTATCGGCTGTGCCTGCGACAAATCAATTGTTTCGAAAAAATTGGTCATGGATAGATCATTGAATTTCACGACAGCTGTGAATCTTAACGAATCTTTCTCTGAAGTAAAGTGTTTATTCTTCATATTTTAGGATTTTATGTTTTGCCTTAGGACTGATTTTTTAATTTATCTTTCAGCACTTTATTCCTTTGAAGAATTATTATCAGAATATATTGTCACAATCCAACTCAATTTGCTTTGCAGTCGTCTCTGATACTATCTCATCTGCCCTCTACTCATATTGCTCATTTACAGTATATATAGGGGCAAGTAGAAAACTTGAGAAAGTTAGGATACTCTAATACCAAAAATTCTTAATCTTCAAAGTTTAATATGTCAGACGAAGGTACTTATTATCATTCTGATCCAAAGAAACAAAAAATTAATAATTTAGTAACTTTTTACATCACTAGACTTTTTAGTTTTGGTCTCCTTAGTTTTGTATTGATATCGATCTATCAAATTTTTGGTAATTTAATTATATCAGAAAGAAGCATTGGAGTAGTTGTTGATTTTAAAACAGATTTCATGAGTGTTGGAGGATTTCCTATTAAGGAGTGTCAAGAGCCCAAAGTTTCTTTTAGTTCAAGAAATGGAAAATCCTTAGAATTTTGGGGGGATAGAAATTGCCTTACAGGTTATCATGAAGGTGATGTGGTTTTAGTATTTTATGACTTTGGTGACTACCAAGACGTACAGGTAATGAGTATCTTAGCTGATTTAATTTTCCCTTTGATTGCCATAGGACTCGGACTGTTCTTTTGGAAATATGGGAATTGGGCAAAAAATTACGTTCCACCGACAATGAGAAAGGATGATCAGGCGTGAAGTAAATTTTGTTTTAGGTGGAGTCCTTGTTTTTGATGTAAGGACTATTTGAACTGAAACGAATTGAAGAGCAATTTCTTCCCTGCTCGCAAATGTTATTTTCTATGCTGGTACGGACTAATTGTCACAATACCACTGCACAAAGAAGAATACGCTAGTATTCTCTGAAAAGGTGGGGAAATGAATAGCGATAAATTTCAGACCTGCCCTAACTGTAGAGAAATTCAGATATCTACATTAGCATTGCATTGCCCCAAGTGCGGTGTTCCACAAGATCCAGCAACTGTCAGTCAAAAAGGCAAATCTAAGCAAAAACGCGAATGGGGATCATTAGAAAATTACATCCCTTGCGCTGCCTGTGGTGCTCAAAGACCCGACAGACATTATCATCTGGAAACTGTCTGCCCTAACTGTGGGGACAAACGCCTTTCAAACTCTGCCTACTACGGTCGGTTCCTTCTCATCATACCCTTACTTGGTGTGTGCCTTTGGGGCATTTCTCGCTTCTAGTCAGAATGACAACAAACATGTCTTTCATACCCACCAATTATACTCTCGTGTGTTGCTATCGCGGGTGCTTTGATCTTTCTGAGTTGCTTTCCCACACTCCAAGATAGTTGGTTCGATGATGCACATCCTATCATCGACAGTTCTGACGATGAAGCCAATAACATCTACAAGCAGTAAAACTTAAGTTATCCTGATCATGTTGAAATGAGCGGAAAGATTGAGGAGTTATAGCTGCTAAAATACCAGACATGCAGAATGTTAGAGGGCCTACTCATCCCAGTAGTATAGACAGACTACAGCTGTGAATTCGGATATTGGGACTTGTGTCGTAGGTTAAGTTTGGAAGCTTCCGAGGTAATTGATACTTTAAAGACTTTTGAACTAAGATTATTTGCTGATCTCAAGGCATCATGGCAATCTTGATTTGCCGAATTGATCGGTCTAGGAGATTCGGGTCTTACAGCAAACTTTAGTATCGTTAGGTGTTGTTGTCGGAGTAAAATGGCAGGCCATTCTCAGAATGGGGTTGAACCTCAACTGGATTCAGAATTTTGAGATTGATGCGACATTAAAATTCTCCAAGTTTTTCAAGTGAGAGTACACAGACAAGTGTATCTTTGTTCTGGTAAGGGCGGTTGACAAATCGTACAATAATCTTGCTACAGGATTCCCGCAGACTTCCATCTACGCTCTGGCATACCCGTACTTTGTAGGTATCGTTCTCCATTTTTGAAACAATTTGATAGTCAATTTTCTCCTCATCGCCACCAGGATAAGGGTAGTTAGCGTCAATACAGCCTCTCAGCCTTGTCCTGCTTAGAAATACTGCAGCTACGCTGTCGTCCCCATTCAATTCTGTCATCAGTTGAGCAAGGCAACCCGGAGGAATTAGATCATCCACAGTACGAAATTTACCTTGTGCTATAAAGTAATCGAGATCTGCCGTAGTCTTGGTTGTATTTGTAGTGTCAGAGCTCTGATCACATTGGGGAGGTGTAGCCTCAAAACGTTGCTCCTGTCCATGGATTCTCTCACTTGAAGCGATTACAGCATAAGCACTAACAATGACTAGAAATATGATTTTCATTCTGTTGCCTGTCTCTTTTGCCAAGATAAGGAGATCAGCTCTTCCTTTGTTCTTGAATGGTTCAAAGTCTTCTTGCTCCCAGTTCCAATCTTTGCTTGGATTATAGTCCAAGTTTGCGATAAGAGCTCCTTTTTTGGTAGCCTTCCGATTCTATTTTAAGCAATCCTAATTGATGCGCTGAAGATTGCTACATCACTGTGTTGGATTGTTAGCTTTGATTGCCTAGATACTTACAGAAAGTTGTTAGGATTTCTGGAAAAGCTGGCTACTCCAAACCACAAAATTCCTGCTGCAATAATCCCAGATCAATGTTGGAAACCTCTTTGTAGTTCTTCATTCACCAACGAATCAACGCCTAAGTTCCAAGTCTGAAATGTAGTTTGCAGATCTACTAGTTTTTGTGTGAATGGTGGTGGTGCACCGAGGACTTCTCATCATCTCCAGAAGTAGCCCCACTCTGTTGTACGGGCAACTCTACGACTACATCTGGAGCTTGCCGAAACTGGAGAGTCAGCGTGTGTGATTCTCCAAGCTTAGGTGCCTGCTTCAAGTTGATCAGCATGATGTGATAGCCACCAGGCTTGAGCATCGCCATGCTCTTTGCAGGAACTTCAAGGGAATCCACAGGGTACATCTTCAGCATGCCGTTCTCTTCCTTGACGTTGTGGATTTCCACTACTTCAGCCAAGGGTGTACTTGCCCCAATCAGGGCATCTGCCTGATCTTGGTGATTCATCACGGTCAGGTAGGCAGCTCCCATCTTGGCATTGGGAGGTGTCGCCCGAATCCAACCATTGGTGACACCCATTTCAGCCATGGACTGCGCGAACATAACACCAATGTCCAGCATGAACAACAAGCTGATGAATAAGCCAAATATTTTTGAAATTTGTTTCATTGTTGATTCTTCACTCAGGAGTAGTTGCTCCACAGTTTGAACGGAACCGGAGCACTAAAGCTCAGTCCTCCGGTTCCACTGCAGAGAAAAATTTCACTCTCTCCTTTCACTGCCCAGATGATCAAAGGACCTGAAGTGATCGAATCACAGGTAGCTAGTGACACAGAGAGTATTTCGAAACGTCCGATGTTCTTCAGAGTTTCAAGGAAAACAACAGATGCTCAGTAATTTTGGCAAGAATGGATCAGAATGGAGGAGGAGCCCGCAGAGAAGCCAGACTTAGCCAAGCCTTGGCAATAAAAGGAGACTGGTAGGGGAGAGTACCAAGTATGTGGACTAGAACCGGCCCAAGGATTGGGGCCATGGGAGGCAGAACAAGTGTGGCGCTCCCAGCGTTCCAAGCTAGCAGGGCGGGGCACGGTTCTGTATCAGTAGAAACGGGAGTCAGTGGGAAGGGGAGACAATCCAGGTGCTCTGCTAAGTCTGCAGAGACAAAAGCACCTGTTGGTGTGCGGAATCCATCCACATGCTGCACATGCACTGGGATCACACTGAGCCAAATCAGCAGCAATACAGCCAGTGCTCCAGCCAAACTACGAAGATTTCTTGAACGATAACTTGTGCTCATGCACCTGTTGGGAAAGATAACTTTTTTTCAGAAATATTGTTCTCCCAAGCCTAGCGCACTCTCCACAAAATTCTAGGATTTTTGATTGAACTGAGAATTGGTTTGGCAGGTCAATGAGCGCATTCAACAGTTGTAGTCGGTTATAACGGTCGACTGGCAAACTCTTTTCATGGCCAGATGCGGATTTGTTTGAACCCTTATTCAGGAAGGAGTTGCCCCAATGTCGATCTCCGTTCTTCCACGCCGTCGTCCATTGGTCACGGATGGTAGCATCGCCTCAATACATGGCTTGGAAATTGGTGCCGAAAGCTCACTGCCCATCTTCAGTATGGGAGTCTCTGCGGGTTTCCCTTCACCGGCAGAAGATCATCTGGAAGGACGCTTGGATCTCAATGAGCATCTGATTCCCCATCCTACCTCAACCTTCTTTGTCCGAGCCGCTGGAGATTCAATGATCCAGGCTGGAATTTTCGATGGAGACCTGCTGGTAGTGGATCGTTCAATCGAGCAACGCAAGGGCCGGATTGTGAT
Source organism: SAR324 cluster bacterium (assembly GCA_029245725.1). NCBI lineage: Bacteria > Deltaproteobacteria > SAR324 cluster bacterium. Next base: position 5,669 of record JAQWOT010000318.1, read on the forward strand.
TGCTTCGCTACATGGAGAATTTACCCTCAAGCGGCTTTGGCAGGATGGAGGTCAGATTGAGTTGCGTCCGGAAAACGAAAATTATGAATCCATCCAAGTGACTGTAGATGATGCCTTTGCTGTCTGGGGAGTGGTGACCTATGTCATCCACAAGCTCTGAACCCTGCCTGGCGCTGGTTGATTGCAACAATTTCTACGTTTCCTGTGAGCGAGTCTTTCGGCCAGACCTGGCACAGGTGCCGGTAGCAGTTCTCAGCAACAATGATGGCTGTGTGATTGCCCGTAGCGAGGAGGTCAAGCAATTGGGGGTGGCGATGGGGACTCCCTACTTTCAGTGTGGACCAGAGTTGCGTCGGGCTGGGGCTGTTGTTTTCAGCAGCAACTATCCGCTCTACGGGGATTTCAGCCAGCGGGTGATGCAAACGCTGGAGGCTCAGTGTCCACGGGTGGAACGTTACTCAATCGATGAAGCCTTCATCGAGATTCCCGGTAGCGAACAGACAGAGCGAGAAGCCTTCGCTCGACAATTGCGGGCACGGGTCCTGCGAGATACGGGCATTCCTGTCTCGATTGGGTTGGCTCCAACGAAGGTACTGGCCAAGTTGGCCAATCGACAGGCCAAACGGCGCAAGGAAGCCGCAGGGATCTGGTCCATGCCGGACGATCCAGAAATTCGTCAACAGCAGCTTTCAGTGACCCCATTGACGGATATCTGGGGCATTGGTAGGCGTTGGGCAAGGCGCTTGGAAACCGAAGGTTGGCAGAATGCTGCAGACTTGGCAGCTGCTGATCCTGCAATGATCCGGCTTGTCGCCAATGTGGTATTGCAGCGAATCGCTTTGGAGCTACGTGGAGAGCCCTGTCTTTCCTTGGAGGAAACGAACCCACCCCCGCGGTCACTGGTGCGTAGTCGTTCCTTCGGTCAACCGCTTTACCAGCTGACAGAATTGCGTCCAGCCCTTGGACGATACCTGCAACGTGGCTGGGAGCATTTGCGCAGGCATCATTTGAGGGCAAGTGGAATCCAGGTCTTTCTACACACCAGTCGTTTTCACAGAGAAGTTCGCTATTTCGGTAGCCGACAAGCGGTCATCGAACCAACGGATGATCTGTGGGAACTCCAACGATGTGCCTTTGCACTATTGGAACAGGCCTATCGCTCGGGTGTGGCCTATACGCGCTGTGGGGTAATGCTCTTCGGTCTGGAACCCGATCAGCCTTCCTGGAATATGGACACAGCGTGGCAACCGAGAGCAGAACTGCAGCAAGCCATCATAGGACTTCAGCAACGTTGGGGACGTAATGTGCTACAGTTGGCTCACACCTTGACAGGAGCCAAAGGGTTGCCACTCCAGCAACATCGATCCCCACGCTACACCACTCAATGGCCTGAACTGCCAGTAATCGGACTCCGCTGATCTGCTCAGGCGCTCCCCAGTTGTTTAACAAATGTCTTTCCTGCCACGGACCAAATAACCTTCATTGCAACCGTGGAAGCTTTGCCTAAGCTTTTCCTTGTAGGTTGATACAACAAGTTTTGAGTGTTCATCGACTCAAACTTGGACTTTGGTCGGTTTCTGTTACACTTCTGTTTACCTAATGGGAAGCAACGCTTCGCCACCGCCTTCGACGCAGTTGTCGAGGGATTACTAACACGAGTCTTTCTGAAAGGATCTCAATGGAACACCAACTCCCTGCCCTACCCTATGCCATGGATGCCCTCGCACCACACATTTCTGCTGAGACCCTAGAGTTTCACTATGGCAAGCATCATCAAACCTATGTGACTAAGCTCAACGGTCTGATTCCCGGCACAGAATTCGAGAACATGTCCTTAGAAGATATTGTCGGTAAGTCCAGTGGCGGTGTTTTCAACAATGCAGCCCAGGTTTGGAATCATACCTTCTACTGGAACTGCCTGAGCCCCAATGGAGGTGGAGCACCCAATGACAAACTAGCTTCAGCGCTACAGGGCTCCTTCGGCTCTGTTGATGCGTTCAAAGAGCAGTTCACCAATTCGGCGGTCAACAACTTCGGCTCCGGATGGACCTGGTTGGTGCAGAATTCCGATGGTAAGCTGGCGCTGGAGAACACCAGCAATGCAGCAACTCCTCTGACCGGAGCAAGTACACCATTGCTGACCTGTGATGTCTGGGAACACGCCTACTACATCGACTATCGCAATGCTCGTCCAAAGTATCTGGAGGCCTTCTGGAATCTCGTGAACTGGGACTTTGTCACAGACAACATGAGCTGATTGATCTCTCTTTTGCAGACCGCTTTTGTTGTTGCGGTCTGCCCTCGCTCGCAGCAAATCAATCCTTGCAATTTCAATAGCAGTTTCTTACACTTAGCGGCTTTCCATTTGGCGACTCCTCCTCTGGAAGAGCATGGAGCCTCGGAGGCGTGGCCTGCACCAGAGAAGTCCGGAACACGCTACAAGCGCGTCTAGCCTTCACTCCTTTCCTTCTGTTTCCACCTCATTTCTCAACGGAGTAAGTCTCTCATGACCATTTCGCTCATTTTGGTCCTGTCGGTCTTTGGGCTGCTGATCGCCCTGTATTATGCCCGTCAGGTCTCGCAAATTCCATTGACTCAGGGCATCTCTGACCCTGCTGAAGCAGAACGCCTGCGCAAGATTCACGGTGCGATCTCCAAGGGAGCGATGGCCTTCCTGACCCAGGAATATCGCTACATGATCTATTTCATGGTGGCATTCGCAGTCCTGATCTCATTTTTAGTGGATGATCCACACACTGCCAATTTGAACGAGGGTCTGTATACAGCGCTCTCATTCCTGCTTGGAGCCGGTGTGTCTATGGTCTCTGGCTTTATCGGAATGAAGATTGCGACGATTGGCAATGCACGCACGACAGTTTCAGCAAAAACATCGATCTCCCGTGCTTTTCAGGTTGCCTTGCAGTCTGGTGCAGTGATGGGTTTCGGCTTGGTTGGTTTGGCCGTGCTCGGACTGATGGGTGTGTACCTGATGTTGGTGGGCTTGCTACCTTCTGGAGTAGATACGCACATCCTCATGGAAGTCATGGCAGGTTTTGGTCTGGGAGGTTCCTCGATTGCCCTATTTGGTCGTGTGGGTGGAGGTATTTTTACCAAGGCTGCAGATGTTGGCGCAGATCTAGTCGGTAAAGTAGAGCAAGGGATTCCAGAAGATGACCCACGCAATCCTGCAGTGATTGCAGATAACGTTGGTGACAATGTTGGTGATGTGGCCGGAATGGGCGCAGATCTTTTTGGTTCCTGTGCTGAAAGTACTTGTGCTGCGCTAGTGATTGGTGCTGTTGCTTTTGCCACAAATCTGGAAGCTTTGCTTTTCCCGATCCTAATCACCGCGATTGGTATTCCATTAGCGCTAGCCACGATGTTCACAGCAAGGGTGCAAGAAGAGAAAGACGTGGCTCCAACTCTCAAGAAGATGTTAATCATCTCCACGATTCTCAGTGTGGTCGTGATGTTCTTCGTGACCAAGTGGGCTCTGCCTGCGACCTTCGTGATCAGTGGCTCAGAATATACCAATCTTGGTATTTACTGGTGTTACTTCGCTGGTGCAGTTGCTGGACTGGCTGTTGGTCTCCTAACAGAATACTATACATCCCACGACTTCGCACCTGTTCGGGAAGTAGCTAAAGCTTCGGAAACTGGGGCAGCCACCAACATAATTTTTGGCCTGGCACTTGGTTATCACAGTTCTGTCGGGTCGATTCTAGCGATTGCTGTCAGCATTTATGTGCCATTCTACTTTGGTGGGATGTACGGAGTAGCGATTGCTGCCTTGGGTATGCTCAGCACTCTG
>JAQWOT010000319.1 GCA_029245725.1 SAR324 cluster bacterium
TTTTCTAAAATTGTGACTGTGTTGAGAATCTCTGTTCGTCGCGAATTAACCACTTCAATTGCCTCATCCTCACTAATCTCTATAATCTCTTTTGCCCCAGCTTTTTTTTACTCTCCACTTCAGCGTATTCTTATCCTGCCAGGTGCCAAATTTGGTGGTGGACCCTCCTCTGATGCTTCCAAACAGTCTGGTATTAAATGAATCATCGTTCTTGAACTCAAACCAGTAATCCATCGGTTGATTACCGGAGACATTGTAGGGAAGTTCTCGAAGCAGTTCTGGACCACTCATTTTCGCTAATCTCTCCGGCCCAAAGCGCTCCTTGAATGTTTCTCGCTGCTTCCTGACATTGTCGGCATCCGGTAGAATAAATGAATTGCCGAGTTCCTTTTCAAAATACTGATTCAAAAGATCTTTGACTCACTCACTCAATATTGGCTCCGTTGAAATCGTAGAGATTGTTCTTAAACGAATTTCATTCTGAAAATTCTGTTCTTGCCGGGATCAAGTTGGTGGGATTGATTGAGGTTCTACTTCATCGCAGAGTAACTGTAAATTATTCCGTGATTCAGTTAGGTTCAGAATCCAATTGGAGCATCGTGAGCAATTGAACTGCACTATTGATTGACGACTGATTTCAGGGATTTTTCGACCCTGCTGGTACTGTTGTTACGTGACATATTTGCACATCACAGGTAGTGCTCAGAGGTGAGCTTTACCCCAACTCGACTCAGATTCAAAACTCTGGTTACTGAATAGCTGGCACTTGCATCACTGTTTCCAGTACTGCTAGTGAAACGCAGACTCCCACTATGCCGAATGTCCAGAGTCCAATAATTAGATTGGTATGATCAGCTTGTCCAAACTGCATGATTCCTCTTTTGGATTGGTTGAAGGATGCAATGTGATGGTGCTTCCAAGTATGTCAACCATTTGAATAGACTCGGAGGATAGCGAGGGGAAAGTCCAGAAACCAAGTGATTCCCAGCTATTTTTTTGGTTGATGAAATTAACTGAAGATTACCAACATGAATTCATTTGAATTGTAAAACATCTTTATTTCAGGAACACAGCTAAGAAAAGTAGATCAGGATGCTGTCACTGCTCACTGTTGTGGAGTAGGTTTTAATAGGAACAGAAGCTGGACCCTGAAGAACACTCCCATCCTTACCAAATCGACTGTTGTGGCAAGCACAAACATAATTATTCCCAACGACGCAACCTAGATGTGTGCAGTAGCGGCTTACTACATCTACTGAATCTTGACTGGTTCGATTTACTAGTACACCTGGACTGGGTATGCCGTTGACACCATTGAATGCCAACGAACCACCAGGATTCGCTAAGACACTGTAATTACTGTCAGTAGTATCAATTATCAAATCAACATTAAAAGAATTGTTTTCATTTTCAGCATCACTAATGGAGTTGTCTGAATCTGCCTCAACTGTTGCATTGTTACTAACTTCTGAGCTTTCACTCGAATCTGCATCTGAAGATTCACTTGCATTTCCAGTATCATCAATCGAGCTGTTTGAATCTGCCTCAACTGTTGCATTATCACTAATCTCTAAACCCTCATCTAAATCCACATCTGAGGAATTACTAACATTGTCAGATTCACCAACAGGAGTATCTGGCTCCAGGCCAACCGTAGCATTATCACTTTCACCCGATCCTCCACCTGAAGCAGAACAAGATACGAGTGAACCAACAGAGCCAATACTTAATCCTGCTATAGCAATTTTTTTAGCAGTGGACGTCTGTGGAGTGGTTTCATTTTGATAACTCAGATTAATTTTTCTGGTTAAGAGGAGAATCCGAATTCTTCTTGTTGAAAAAACAGATGCCAAACAGTTAGCTTGGGGTTGAACGAAATCAAGAAGTGTCTGTTGAAAAAACACTGAACGTCCCATCAATGGCAATCTTGATACTTGATGGGAACTATTCAAATTGACTGTTATTGAAATGAGACTGTGGACAAGACCATGAAAAACCTACTTTTTCAAGTCACCTGCTTCTTATACTTTCTCCTAACAATTACTCAGCAAATTAATGCGCAGCAGAAAATAGGGGAAATGAACCCAAATCAATGTTCTAAAAGTTCAACAACTAGAGAATACTTTGTAAAGCAGGGTAAATTTCAAACAACGAATGAACTTATTCCTCCTGGTTGCTTTGCTCAACTGATGACAGAACTGAATGGGGATGACAGCGTGGCTGCGGTCTTTCTAGACAGAACAAAAATGAGAGGTTGCATTGATGCAAACTATCCATACCCTGGGGGGGACGAAGAGAAAACTGACTATCAAATTGTTTCAAAGATGGAGAATGACAGCTTCAAAGTAAGGGTAATGCCAGAGTGTAGAGGGAAGTCTGAAAGAATTTTGTGGCAAGATCATTATCAGATTTGTGAAACGTGACTACTGGAACGAGGAAGAGGTCTTGTGTGTGCTCTCAATTGAAAAGCTCGGAGAATTTTAGCCGGACAGTAATTTGAGCAAAGCACACCAAGGTCAAGCGGTAGGGAATTGGGAATTCATTAAAAATGAAAATCAGGGTGGAAAGTTGAGATAAGTCAATGAGCAAAGCAGCAACATATGTGCAGGCGTGACGACTTGGATTTAAGGGAGATTTCACAGTGGTTGATTAACTCTACCATCCAGAATATTCGGCGGTGGATCACACAAACTGTATAAAATTCGATCTAGATAACAATAAAATTACACTTTGAACACCCAGTGATTCTGCAGTTCTTGGCGCGTACTAAGTAGTTTCTGAAAGTGAAGAACATCTTACAATCATGGTTTACCGTAGATTTAAGAATCTTGAGAGATTCGGCTGCGCTATCACTCAAACCATGTAAAGAAGGGAAGATACTAACTCAAAAAACTGAGGGTTGAGAACCGGATCGTTACCCTAGGATGGAAAAGGATAGACTTGGTCTTATTATGAGTAGTTTGAAGCAAGTTTTGGAGAGCAAAATTTTGGAAAGAATCTGAGAAAGAATATTAGAAAGAGAAGACCTGATTACAAAGAAGAAGAATATATGGTGGTTTCGAGAATTGGGTTTAGAACTGGCTTTTCTCTGGAAGATCAAAATCATCAGCTGAATTAAAAAGATTTTCCTTTAAGATACCAGTTGATCTAATTTTAAAAATATCAATCTGACATATTTTCTCCAGGATGAAACCTTTTACTCATCGAGAAAAATTTTTAAATTTAATTAGGTTAATTTTTAGATATTAAAAGTATAAATAAATGTTTATTAGAATAGCAAAACATTATCGAAACTCGATGATTTCTTCGATGCAAAATATGTATTTATTTCTTTTTACAATTGGAATTTATTTTGTCTACATTCCTTGGAATTTAGAACGATTAAAAATTGCAGAAACTGATTTGGGATTATGGCTTTTTATATTTGGTATTTTTAATCTATTAAGTAACCAAATAACCGGAAGATTAATTGCCCCAAAAATTGGTGCAAAAAATATTATTATAATTGGCACAATTATTCTTTCAATATGTCCTTTTTTACTTGTCTCTGTCAATTCTTATTCTATGTTTATGCTTGTCGCATTACCTTTTGGAATAGCTATTGGCTTTGTATTTCCAACCAATCAAAGTTTAGTTTCGTACATAGAAAGTAAAACAAATAAAATTTATACACCTTTATATCAGGCTTGTATGAGTGCTGGATCGTTATCTGGAGCACTAGTAGCAGCTTACGTGATAAAGAAAGACATTGATCCCCAGATCACATTTGCCGTAATGGGTATTATAATCTTACTGTCTGCTATTGTAGTTTATTTTCTTGGAATGCCAAGAGTTGAGGAAAATAATGATCTCGTAGATAAGTTCAAGTTACCCGAGAGAAAGATATTAATATTTGGTATATTACTGATGATGAATTTTGCAACTCTTGGTATTATTATTGATTGGTCATCTTTATGGTTAACAAAAGATTTAATGGCACCGCTTTTCCTTGGTGGACTAGTCATAGTCTTCTTTAATACAGGTGAGATAATTGCAAGATTAATGGCTAGTTTTATCATTAATTTTTTTGGTGAAAGATTTGTCGGAGGATATTTACCAATTCTTGGTTCTTTAATTTTATTTTTAAGTATATTGACTTCGAACCTATATATAATTATACCTGCATTAGTCCTATTTGGATTATTTACAGCTAACTTCATTTCCATCGTAATACGTCAAGCAATTAAAGTTACAAATGAACCTATTTCTTTAGCAGTTTCGAACTTAACAACACTTGGTTTTTCAGGATTTATATTTGGCCCTGCTGTAGTTGGTTATACCGCTAAAAATATTGGTCTCACGTTTAATATGTATGTGCTCTGTGTTTTTTGGGCGTTAAGTGCACTTTTTCTAATTCAAATGATGAAAGCTGATAAATAAAATCCTAGTGCTAGCTGATATAAACATTTACATATAATCTTTCCCAAATTCACAACCACTCGCTCCTTGTCATTAGTTAAATTTTACATGATCCAAATTATGCTTCAGCTCGGTTGAAATGATTGCTTAATCAACCAAGACATTGATACTTGAAGAATTAGACTATGGACCCACTGAAGGATAAGACTGGAACTAGGAAGACTACGAGGATCCATAAGCAACTGGGTGGCTATTCAGTCACCTGATTTATAGCAAGAACAACAGCATATGGAGGATAACAAATGGCAAATGCCCTGAAAGGTAAGACCCTAACTACCCTGACTGTTATTTTACAAAATGAAGAAGTCGCAGGGCGGTGGATCGATACTGTGAGCGTTCATCTTGAGCTCATGTAGGAGAAGAGTTATCAGGATGGTCCCTTGAAACTAATTCAATACTTTGTTTCTTCTGGACCAGAGTGGAAAGAAAGTGCCTCATTTCTGATGCGAAGCTGCCTGAGAAAACTGGGAGAGTAGTAATGACATTGGTTGAAATTTATGAAACAGATGAAGGCCTACATCACCACTGGATTGAATCGAAAGAAAAACATCAACTTTTTGAATCTTGGTTAAAGGAAATTGGAGGAGAAGCTCAAATCTACAGCTTCTAGAAGATCATCCAGAGCCTATGGGATTGAGCATTTGCTGAGTTTCCTGCCCTTTCTAAGTGCTGATGGGGCTTACTGGTTTAGGGAATTTGTACAGCGATGAAGAATCGCATCACGGAGCCATTGCTTGTGGCTATACGGAATTTTGGGAACTTGGTATTAAATAATAGAATCAGAGTGAATTTACTCTCTTTGATCCAGATTTTCTAAACACATTTGAATTCTCTCTAGCGTCCCGTTGTCTTCAAAAACTGTTGAAACACAGTCAAACTCCCCGATCCAAATAGATTTATATTCATTCCAGAGTTCAACTTTTGGTTTGAATGAATTCCAATCATTAAAAGTACCAAAATCTACATAGATCAATCCCTCAATTAGATCGACTTTGGTCATTAGTCTGCAGCCACAATTTTCACAAAAATATTTGTATACGGATTGTCCGCTACCTCCTTTGTATTCAAATACTTTGAGGTCACCTGAAAACTCAACTTCAGATTCGTAAAAAACTACCACTGTTGCCATACTTGCTCCTGTTAGCTTTTTGCAGGTAAGACAGTGGCAGTTGAAAACCAACATAGGATCATATTCAGTTGAATAAGTAATATTCTTACAATAGCAACCACCTGTATGCTTGATCATAAATACCTCAAATTCATCAAGTTCAGCTAAATCACAACAGGATAGCCTCCTGCAAAAGAGTAGAATTGCCGACGTATCCCACCAAAGCCAATTGAAGTCAAGGCACAGAAGCTATTGATTTGATGAAAATATCCTCGATTTTCAGCCGCTGATACGGTTTGGTTTCGTTAATCGACAGAAACGAACACACCTGCAACAACCACTTTCTGCAACTACAGCCGGCATTGACACAATAGGATGTGGTATCTTTCTTCCTTCTAACTTATCTGATCAACACCCGTCCCTCGATGAAGAGCAGATCGAATGCTATATCTAATTCTGCTTCTGCTGTCTTTACAAGTAACAACAGCAATAGCCAGTTCCCCCCGCTGCCCATCCTATGATCGTAAAGATTGGCAGCACTGGATCGATGAAGACCGTGATTGCCAGAACGCTCGTCACGAGGTGTTAATTGCTGAATCTACTTCACCGGTGGTCTTCAAGACAGAGAAAGGCTGTAGAGTGGTTTCAGGAAACTGGAATGACTCCTATTCGGACAAGGTGATCACTGACGCCACAAAACTTGATATCGACCACCTGGTCCCATTGAAAGAAGCACATGAATCTGGTGGACACGCCTGGGATGCTTACAGGAAACGTGATTACGCCAATGACCTGAGCGATCCTAATACATTGATTGCAGTAGATCGAGGCCTCAACCGGCAGAAAGGCGCTGGTGACCCCGCAGAATGGTTACCACCCAACAAAGCCTATCAAATCGAATATGCTCAAGCTTGGGTTGCTGTGAAACTGAAGTGGGGTTTGACCTCAGATCCCAAAGAAATTGCAGTCCTGAGATCCCTTATGGGTGCAGAAGCAGAAATGCCGATCGTGGCAGAAGAATGCAGTGGCTCGATCAATCCTTTCAGTGCAAAGCTTCCCGTTGCTCGAGTAGATTGTTCAGCCAAGAAATACTGCAAAGATATGAGCATCTGTGATGAAGCTAAAGCATATTTGATCCAGTGTGGAATGAAGAATCTGGACAGGGATGGGGATGGTGTGCCGTGTGAGGCGCTGTGTGATTGAGGCATCAATTAATTCTAGAATTGAGATCTTTTCAGAACTTTACTCAGACGAAGAGATCATTTGAAAATTTCTTCTGCTTACTATCTAGTTGTATTGATTCTATTTTTTGATGAGTTAAAGCTTCAACAGAATCATTGAACGAAAAACAAGGAGTAAGTATGGCTCTATATCTGGCAAAGGCGAAGTACACTAACGCAGCATTCAAGGGAATGGTTGATAGTCCGCAGGATCGAGAAGCTGGTGGTCGTAAACTTATTGAAGCACTTTGAATGATTTTGCACCAAGTCTATTTTAGTGTGAGTACTGCAGAATCAGTTTTCATTATTGAGGGTACAGCAGAAAATATTGCTGCTTTGGAGATGGTTACCTCATCAACTGGCACGATGGAATCGATTGAAGCAATTGAGATTATTGACTCAAAGTCGATGACTGCGGCAATGGAGACAGCAAATAAAGTGGTTTCTGCGTATCATGCACCGAATCAGTGAATAAGATCACACGTACTTAGAAAGGAAAAAATGGGATTGATGAAGAAATTACATGATGCTTTTGAGGCTAAAGATGTAAAAACCATGGAAAAATTAATGGCAGATGATTTCATCTTTATACGTCATCAAAGTGGAACCCAAGTCACTAAGTCAGAGATGCTAAGTTGGGATTGGTGGAATAGTGATGGGCCTACAGCTGTCATGCGAGATTTCAGGGTGATTTATGAAAATGATGAGATCGGAGTTGTACACAGTTTCAACGAATATCCTGATGGGTCGAATGAAACGTTGATGGCAGTCTATAACATTCGCGATGGTAAGGTTACACGATCGGAAACAGGGGCCACCCCTCTGAAATAACTGCTACTACCAACGGGATTCAATCCGACTGAATCCCAAATCCTCTCATCAAGAGAATTCCATGAATATTTGTATCGTAACAAAGTTTGATTGTTCTTACGAAGAATTTACGGCAATGCTGGAGGAGGTTGGAGATGACGTTCGCCACTGTACTTCTGCGTGGGAAGTGACGAAAATGAACGACAATACAGCTGTTGGACTTCTAAACGTGACTGATATGGAAGGTCTCCAGGTCATCATGTCATCACCAAAAGTTCAGGAATGGAATGTTGCCAATAATGCTGTTGCTGATGTTTATTCGCTTGAGAAAATTGCTTGAACTGATCATCAGTCAGACTTCAAGCAAATCGATTTTCTTAACGAAAAAGCCCAATGGTATATTTTGGTTGTAGACCCAAGAGTTTTAGCCAGAAATTAAGTAAATTACCTAAGGGTTCCAAAATTCAGACTCATTGCATCAGTCGAATTGAATTAAGTCTGGCGTAGAATCCAAATCAATTTCTGCATTCCATCTTTCGCCACCCTTTCCAGATCCAAATGAAGCACTTTTATTGTTGAAGGGAAGATCACTCAGTAGAGACTGGAAATACCTTTCCATCTTGGGTGAATTCTTAAAGTGCTCATAAAGGTTTGCCAGATTGCTTTTATCGCAAGATTCAAGAATCTCTTCAGGTTTTTTGTTCTGACAGGGGATCAATTCAAAAAAATGAATCATTTCGGCATATTGGTCCAGCATTTCAAAGAGCGCAAAATCTGCTGCAGTTGCTTCACTACCTACCAGATAGCGATTTGTAGATGATGCTCTCTTTGATTCCAGCCAGCTCTCCAATTTTTTGAATGAACCCTTCGACGCAACCATAGTTGCATCAAATAATTCTCCTGCCACTTGTTTTTGATTTTCGTGGTAAGTATAGGCAAACTCCACCATTTTGTTTCTGACATCCATGATTTCACAAAGCAACTGCTCGCACTGTCCATTCTCCACCACATTTGACCCTAGCATGCCAAGCTTTCTACCAATTACTGTCATACATGCAATCGACTGAGTGAAAACAATCTTTTGATCCTCCTCATCCACTTCGATATAAGGTAAGTTGATCAGAGGATTTAGCTCTTGAAGTGCTGGTTTGGCATCCGTCCAATGTGAACCACTGAAGGATAATCCGTCATGAGTTTTTACAGTCGTAGTTTTATAAAAAATGCATTTTAGAGGAACTCCTGCATAAAGAACCATCTGGCGCAATGGAGCACCCAGCCCCTTGGTACTCCAGTATGCTACTGTTATTTCAGATATCTGCTTTGGCATGTTCTGGAACTCTTG
>JAQWOT010000320.1 GCA_029245725.1 SAR324 cluster bacterium
ATGGGTGGAGGAGATGAAAATTTCACTAGTGGGTTGCCTCTCCCCGAAAAAAACTTTGTTGTCGGCATCACTGATCGAACGGGGATGCAGACTGAATCCTCTCGCTTAACTTGGGAGGGTAAAGTCCATTTTAGAGGAAAATACGGTGAGGCAATAGTAAACGTTCCTTTCGCAAAAATAAGCCAAGTGGATTTTAGACCAGCAAATACAGGAACCTCCACCTACACGGTCGCAACAGTGACGCTGAACTCTGGGCAACAATTGGACCTGTCTCTAGAGAATCAGTCAAACGTGTACGCAGAAACCCCTTTTGGTGAACTGGAAATCAGTGTAGCCGATCTCCGTCAGTTGGATTTCTCCGAATGAATCTTGTCCGAATCATCCTCGTTATCAGTTTAGTTCTTGGCTCTGTGAGCCATGCCCTTTCACAATCAAACTTTTTTCAGGAAGACTTATTCAATTTGGAATCCGATGTGATGAGTGGTTTCAGTGACGACGGACGAATGAAGGTGTTGATGTTGACCTTAGCTCCTTACGGAATGACTGAAACGGCTGCTGGTGAAGTAAGTAAGGCTCTGCAGTTGAGCATCTTCAACACAAATCACTTCACAGTAGTTGGCCCTTCAGAATGGAACGCTCAAATTCGAGAAAGAGATCCAAGTCTTGCAGACTGTAATGATGTAGCCTGCGGAGTTTTGGTTGGAAAGCTGTTCCGGGCTGACAAGGTTCTCGTAGGATCCATCAGAAACACCTCTGTTTTAGGAGTTGATGGAGAGGCTCAAGGTTTTCAGATAGATGTCCGGCTAGTTGATGTGTTGACTAATGTTACAGATTACACTGATCAGATATTATTTACTGACGCCCAGATGCATGAAGAGTTCTTCATGCTTGCCCAGCGACTCTCTAAAAATACAGAGTTGCAGGGATATGTAACGAGTCTTACGAATAGCAGTGTTGTCGTGGATTTAGGGGTGGAGCACGGGTTAGAGATGGGAACTCAATTGGTGATTTTTCGCCGAGAAGCAGATCTTCTAATTTCTGCCGATTCAGAGGTGCCCAAAGAAACCAATATAGCAATTGCACGTATTCATCGGATAAGTCAGGGACGAGCTAATGCGATAATTGTCCAGCAAATAGAGCAAATACGCGAGGGTGATTTCGTAAAGACTTATCTAGAAGTCAGTAAGCAGATCAAGTTGATTTCAGATACAAGGCGTGAGTTAGATACACAGAAGAGATTAGAGCCTCCACAAGAAGAATTCCCACTTCAGCCTGAATTAGTAATCACAGACAGAGATTTATGGCTTCAACGCTTGCAAATTGCTGCGGCAGAGGAAGAACGATGGATGATTGCTACGGTTGGGACTGGAGCAGGAACATTACTGCTTCTTAGTGGCCGTTTGGAATTGGCACAACAATCAGAAGGGGTTGGTCAATTGCTACCTTGGATTGTGGGTGCTGCCTTTGGTTACAGTGGATATCAGTACATACAAGCTCGAAATATTTTGAGCGAAATTAAAGCTGAGGGAGAAATCAAAGGTTTCGTTAGCAATTGGTGGTTTGAGTGGAATTTAGAAAAGAGTCAGCCAAATCTTGTATTCAACTATAATTTCTGAATATCTTGATTACTGAAAAAAATTTAAAATTATTGTCATAGTCTTTGCAGTTCTTTGTTTTCATCGCCAGTTGAACTCAGACCAAACCAACTCGAAATCTTCCATGCCAGACTTATCTGCTGCAGAATACCCCACATTTTTTCAGAATCTCTCACAAAGGGTCCAGGCTAGGGAGGTTTCATCCCTTCATGTCCTTGGCGAAGATTTCTTCAGCTTAGTCGATACGTTCAGTCAGCAACTCTTTGAGGAATTTCAGGAAGATCTGCTACTGTTAGAGATGGAACCAGAATCGTTCCTCTGGGATCTTCAAGTACTGACCAATCAATTTCTTCGCAAATCGATTGATTCCCCCCTTCAACTACGCCCCTTCTGCCAGCAACTGCGACAACAAATGCAGAATCCTACCTTTGCTGATGAAATATACTCGATGCTGAAGAAAAACTATCAGGATCATTTCTATCAGGTACCTCAGTCGCAACTCCTCGTTTGACCTAATGCCAGATCCCAAAACTGAATCTGAAGTGGAGTTAACCTGGGCACAGGCATGGAACAATACGCCTGGTCCAAAATCAACGAGAGAGGCTCTCACCCTCTTTGGGAAGGGACTCGCGATGGGGACTGCAGACATCATCCCTGGAGTCTCAGGTGGCACGGTCGCTTTCATTACCGGCATTTACCATCATCTCCTCTCAGCTATTTCCTCCATTAATTTGAGTTCTATCTGGCTTGGATTGGGGGGTAAATTCAAAGAGGCCCTCGTAGAAATTCATCTGAAATTTTTAATTGTCCTCTTCGGTGGAATTGTTGTCGCTATCCTGTCAACTGCTCGCTTAATGCACTTTCTGCTGGCTAATTATCCTGTAGAAATCTGGTCATTATTTTTTGGATTGATTGTAGCCTCAATTTGGTACGTTGGCCGAGCAATACCCACCTTGAATATAGCAGCTTTATTGACTACCACTGTGGGTGTACTTTTCGCTTACCAAGTTGTTGGGCTCATACCAATTCAAACCCCGAACTCGCCTCAGTTTTTATTTTTTTGTGGGTTAATTGCAATTTGTGCGATGATTCTTCCTGGGTTGAGTGGCTCATTCCTATTGTTAATTCTTGGCAAATATCAGTTTATCACGGGTGCTCTACGCTCCCCATTTGAGGACGGGCATTTAGAAGCGTTATTGGTTTTTACAGCTGGATGTCTTATTGGAATCCTGGGTTTCAGCAGGATATTGAAATTCTGCTTACAGCGCTTTGAGCAAATAACGATGTGCTTATTGACTGGTCTAATGATTGGAGCAATGAGGAAGGTTTGGCCTTGGAAAGTCGTATTCGAGAGCGAACTGATCAACGGAAAAGAATACGTGGTTCGTGAAGTAAATATCTTACCTGTATTAGATGCTAGTCTCTTTGTGCCCTTGGTAATGTTTTTCCTTGGAATGAGCGCTGTGATTATTTTGGAACAGACAGCGCGTCAGCGATAACAATTCTTCCAACAGATCCCCGCAGGCATCGTTCGCCATTCACCCAAGTGGCCTCCTGAAAATTCACTCCTGCTAATTCAAGAGGACGCTGAGTAAACTGATCAATATCAGACCCCTCGAGGTTGCTTCCCCAGAAGTTAGCTTGAAGCAGCTGCGCTCCCTCCCAAGTGGTTCTTCTGAAGTCAGCGAATTTTGCCCAAGCCTTTTTTAAATAGGAGTGTCTGAGAGAAGCACCAACAAGATAAGCCCCCCAGAGGTTGGCTCGGTGCAAGTTTGAAAAATCCAAATTGGCATTTTGAAAGTTAGCACCTTGGAGATCCGCTTTTTCAAGATTAGCCTTATTGAGATTTACCTCAGTAAAATCTGCACCACGCAAATCTAGTTTCCTTAAATCATATCCACTTAGGTCCATTCCTTTAAAATTTGCTTGTAGACCCAAGGTGCCTTTGGAATTCAACCATTCTTGATGGGTTTGTAATACGACCTGAATTTCCTCAAGAGACATCGACAGCTTCTTTACGTTTTTGTAGTGACTTTTGTTGTTGTTCCTGAGCCTGCTGCCTTAAACATGCTTTTGTATGATCGATATTATTTTCAAAGCAATTCTTACGAATACTGTTCAGCCAGAGTGATTGCTCTCGTTTAGGTACCATTGCTAGGGTCACAAGAGCTTCAAGGCGATGGCCTTCTCCGATAGCGAGTTCTTCTGCGATCAATGGGTGTTCCTGCTGAATAAATTTATCCAGTGCGGCTCCCATAAATTCTTCTTTGGTCATGGTGGAGGAACTTGTGCTGCTGCTCGTGTACCAGGAACTCAACCCCATCCCTTTTTTCATGCCGGGAGGAGCCTCCATGTGAACTCCTACACCAAATCCAAAACGAGTGTTCCGATTGCCACAACCAATCAGCAGGAAGCAGCACAGAAGAATCAAAGACAAATAAATTCCTCGAGGATTCATCTTTGGGATTTTGCTTTAGATGTTGATAATCATTTGCACTGGTTCAGGAAATCAATTAGTGGCTTTTGTGCAAAAGCAAACCGATCTCAAGTCAACCAATTTGAAATCGCCGGAGAAGGTAGCTTGAACATAGACCAAGCTCCCAAAAATCAGAAGATAGAGCAAAAGCCTCATGAAGAAGCGTAGACAGGTGCGATTGTTCGTAGTTTCAACCTCAGCCGTCTTCATAGCAATTAAGCTGCTTTTGATGGAGTTTTTGATTTCTTCTTGGGCATGAACAGATCAGTGATGGTTCCTTCAAAAGCTTCTGCAGCCATGGCAACTGTTTCTGAGAGCGTTGGATGTGGGTGAATGGTTGATCCGACATCAGAAGCGTCACAGCCCATCTCAATTGCCAAAGCACCTTCCGCAATCAAATCTCCAGCATTGGGCCCCACGATAGCGACTCCAATGATTTGATCGGTATGCTCATCAAAAATCACTTTCGTTATCCCTTCATCCCGACCGAGAGCGAGTGATCTTCCACTAGCAGCCCAGGGGAAAATTCCTTTGCCATAAGCTATCCCTTCAGCTTTAGCTTGTTCTTCAGTTAATCCAACCCAAGCCACTTCAGGATCAGTATAAGCTACAGAAGGAATCACTCGCGCATCAAAATGAGATTTCATACCGGCACAAACTTCTGCAGCCACTTTACCTTCGTGGGTTGCTTTGTGCGCGAGCATTGGTTGGCCAACAATATCGCCAATTGCAAAAATGTGAGGAACATTAGTTTTCATCTGAGAATCTGTAGAAATGAATCCACGTTCATCAATAGCCACTCCAGCTTTGTCGGCACTGATTTTAAGGCCGTTCGGGACCCGACCAACAGAACTGAGAATTAAATTATAAAGCTGTGGCTCGGCAGGTGCTGATTTGCCTTCAAAAGTTACTAATAATCCTTCCTCAGATGCGTCAACTTTGGTGACTCTGGTTTCCAACCAAATATTCTCATAGCGTTTGCTGATCCACTTTTCGAAGGGTCGAACAATGTCCCGGTCTGCTCCCATCATGAGTCCCTTCATCATCTCTACAACCGTTATTTCTGAACCCAACGCATGATAGACTGTGGCCATTTCCAAACCAATGATGCCACCTCCGATCACGAGCATCTTTTTCGGTCGGCTTCGCAATTCAAGGGCTCCAGTTGAATCAACAATTCTTGGATCATCGGGTAAGAATGGTAAGGAGACTGGCACTGATCCAGCTGCGATGATGGCTTTATCAAATTTGATCGTCTTGGAACCACCATCCTCGCTTGCAACACGAATATGAAATGGATCTAGAAACTCTCCATATCCTTCAACGACTCTGACCTTCCGCTGCTTGGACATTCCATTCAAACCACCAACGAGTTTCCCAACAATGCTATCCTTCCAGGAGCGTAGGGAGTCTATATCAATCTCCGGTGTTCCAAACTTGATCCCATGACTTGACATTGATTGGGCTTCCTCAATCACCTTTGCAGCATGAAGCAGCGCCTTTGAGGGAATACAGCCAACGTTTAGGCAAACTCCTCCAATTTTTCCTTTCTCAATCAAGATGGTTTCTAGCCCTAAGTCTGCTGCTCGGAAAGCTGCGGTGTAACCTCCGGGACCAGACCCCAAAACAACGACTTGTGCTTCAAGATTTGCTTTTACTGAATGAGTTGCCGCTTGAGGAGATTCTTGCACAACGGAAGTGGTTTCCGGTAGTTCCTCAGCAGTGTTCTTGCATTCCGTTGCAGATGCTGCTTCCATTTTCAGGATTGCACTTCCCTCAGACACCTGATCGCCTACTTTTACCAGCAGTTCTGCAACTACTCCTGCTTGAGGGGCGGGGACATCCACCGTGGCTTTGTCTGATTCAAGTGTGATCATACTGGTCTCGGCTTCAACAGAATCCCCAGGTTTCAGGTGGATCTCAATAATTTCCACATCCTGAAAATCGCCTATATCTGGGACACAGACTTCAATCACACTCATGGTCAAGCTCCGAATGGGTGGAACATATTAGAAATTAGCAAGTTCTGGTTTCCAAAATCTCTGCTATCGGGTATGACATAGCCTTTATGGAGAAGCAAGTGACACATCTCCAGCAATTTCGAACCCCAGACAGTAAACCAACATGCGAAGAATGATAAGATCTCTCCCGCCTTTGGGTTGGGTTCTGATAATTACAATATTATTGATTGGTTGTTCTACGAACACCACCACCGAGAACCCTAGAACTGTTTCAATTGCGGAGATTGATGCATTGAAACTTGAATTGAGCCCTGATCTTGAGGCTTTAGAGCGAGCACTGGGGTATTCCATCGAATATTATGAGCGGTTACCTGCAGATCAACGATTTCAATATGGAGGTGTTGAGTATTCCCCTGAGGAAATGATTGCTTCTCACCAGTACTTTTTGAGGATTCTTGATTTGCCTGAGGTGGAAAGACTTGAAAAACTTCAGCAAGATTTTTTGTGGTTCGAAAGTTTAAATGAGAAGAAACAGGCCTTCTTTACTGGTTATTATGAACCTCTCTTGAAAGGTAGTTTGAATGAGTCAGAAAAATTTCCTGTCCCTTTATATGGAGTGCCCAGCGATCTGGTTACTGTCAATTTGAGCAACTTCGATGAGAAGTACAGTAATGGAATTTTACGTGGAAAAATCGTAGATCAGAAATTTGTCAGATATGATGATCGTGATGAGATCTCCTATCAGGATTCCCTACAAGGTCGAGTTACCCCTTTGGCTTGGGTAAACAATGACATTGAGCTATTTTTCTTGCAAATTCAGGGTTCTGGCGTGATTGAGTTGCCGAATGGAGATCTTTATCGAGTTAACTACGCTGATCAAAATGGGCATCCTTACCGGGCTATTGGTAAAATATTGCTTGGCGAAATCCCCAAAGAAAAAATGTCTCTGAAAGCCTTGAAAGAATACCTTTATGATCACCCAGAGCGAGTGCAGGAAATTCTAAACTACAACCCCAGCTATACTTTTTTCCGGCATATTCCTGGAGATGGTCCTTTGGGAAATATTGAAGTACCGCTGACACGTGAACACTCCATCGCAATGGATCATCGGCTTGTGCCGAAGGGAGGATTGGTCTTTTACGAAACAAATCTGCCCTCGGAGATTTCACCATCAAAGGAAATACTACAAAGATTTGCAGTTGTTCAGGATACAGGGGGAGCGATCAGAGGTCACGGGAGGGCAGATATTTTCTGGGGGAGAGGAACTCCTGCTGAAAAGATAGCAGGACCAATGAAAGAAAATGGCAGGATTTTCCTGCTGGTAGCACGTAAGGAAGTGTTGAACGCAGAGAGTGAGATATCAACTACAGTGGCAAAGAGATGATCGGATGAAAGGGGGAGTTATGGCAACTCAATCAGAAATTGATGAGGGCATGTTAAACAATGGAGTTGAAAACTTGCTTGGAAAAATCAGACCCAATCTTGACGTCTCAATGCAAGTCTTGGAAGCAGTTCACAACGAGTAGAGTGTTCAATTGAGGAATACCATGCAAGAAAATCAGAACCAATCTATGTCATCACTGTCCACGACTTGTCAACCACAGATGATTTGGACGAAAGTTATTCGACAATCCTGAGAAAATTTCAGAGTGTTTCTCGAATTTCAGTGTCATACTTATCTCATGATGGAGTTGTTTTAGAGGCTACCAATGTTCTGCATGCTATTTCCAGATGACTTTATTCGAGAAGTCCACAAAATTCTTCCATATGAGGAGAGGCAAATCATCCAAGTTTTGCAGGAGTTGGAAAATCGATTGGGCAGCGCACAAAAGAGCTAGCGAACATCTCACTGATCGTCGGTGAGTTGCCAGAGAGTCAGATTGCGGTCAGAGTGCCGCATTCGATGTTGGAGCAAAGTTGAGAGGTATTGGTTGCAGACAGAAAGGTAAGCAGGATCCGCAGCAAGATTGGTAGTTTCATGGGGATCATTTTTCAAATCGAACAGTAGTGGAGGATGCTTGGCAAAATGAACATATTTGAAATCATCATCTCTCCAGAGACAAAGCTGTTGATTTTCGAACCTCCTATCCTCGTCACGCTGTAAATGCCTTTGGGGCAGTGAACGCCAATCAAATTCACAAAAGACCCCTGTTTTCCAGTCCTCAGGTGTTTCAGCCTGCAAATTAGGTAGTAAACTTCTACCATCCATCGCCAATGGAATCTCTTGGTCTAACCAAGCCAAAATCGTTGGTGTGATGTCAACATGTTCACTGAAGGCCGAAACAGTGATGCCATGACTGGTTGGGATTTTGGGATTCCGCAGGATCAGTGGAATATGCCATGACGAGTCGAAACAGCCTCCTTTCCCCCACAAATGATGGTCGCCTAACTGCTCTCCGTGATCACTTGTAAAAATGATCAAAGTATCGTCCCACTGTCCTGATTCCTTTAATAAATCAAAGATCTTCCCAAGATTTCTATCAACCTCTGTGATCAACCCTGAATAAACTGCTTTGGCACGGAGGATATCTTCATCACAAAGCCGAAGCATATTTGCTTGGCTCTGAAAGTAATCCACTGTATCAATTTTTTGCTGCCAAAGTTCTAACAAAGGATGCATTGCCGCATCACCCTGAAGTGAGTTGCCTCTCTCTGGAAGAGGTAGATCTCTCCAATCATAAAGGCGATTATAGGGTGCTGGTGCGATCAAGGGAGGATGTGGTCTCAACAGGGAGAGATGAATGAACCAATCCTCATTTCGATGATTGCGGATCGTATGGCAGGCATGATGGGTGAGGTAAGCAGTATCGGAATGCTCTGCAGTATAAAATGCAGGTTCGTCACAGAAACGGCCTTCCGTAATTTTATCTGGAGAATGATGAAAGACTGATTCTGATGGATTTGGTCTTTTGTAGCCCTTATCCTCAAGCCAATCTAGCCAGTCCTCCAAATAGCCAAGGTTGAAATCAACAACCAATTTGAATCCGGGTAAAATACTTTCAAATGTGTCTAAACTCGGGTCCTTGGAATGCATTCGTCTGGGATCCACTGAGGTATCACTGTAACCGTAAAGTAAAGGCTCAATTCCAGCCTTGCGCACTTCCAAAGCGAGGTTGGTATGCCTGCGATCAAGTGGAGTCCCATTGGTCACCGATCGGTGATTACAAGCATAGAGTCCAGTGTGTAGTGATGCCCTTGAAGGGCCACAAGGAATTGCGTTCGTGAAGTGTTTGAGAAAGAGAGAACTCTCTGCTGCGAGACGGTCTAGATTTGGAGTTGGTTTGAGGGGATGCCCCGTGCAGCCGAGATGGTCGAACCGGAACTGATCAGCTGTGATGAGCAGGACCTTACGAGGCATTGATTCCTCCCAAGTTATCAAGAGTGAGAATGGCAGAAATGAGATTCTGCGTGTAGTCTTCTTTCGGTTCGAGAAAAATTTGCTCTACAGGGCCTTGCTCCACAATTTTGCCATGCTGCATGACGATCACTTGTTCGCAAAGGTTGGCGATTACACTGAGATCATGAGAGATGAAAAGAATTGTCAGGCCCAGTTCCTTCTGCAGTTCCTTCATTAGCTCAAGAATTTCAGCTTGAATTGACACATCCAGCCCTGCAACGGCTTCATCTGCGACGATGAAAGAGGGACGACAAATCAGCGCTCTGGCAATAGAGATCCGTTGTCTCTGACCTCCTGAGAAAGCGTGAGGGAAACGTCTGAGATGTTCCTGGTCCAGTCGGCAACGTGTTGCAATTTCACGAACCCGCAAATCAGTTTCATTACGATTTTGCGTCAGTTGCATTGCCTCTAAAGGTTCCGCGATGATGTCTCTGACGGTCAAGCGTGGATTTAAAGAACCATACGGGTCTTGAAAAACCATCTGAGCATGTTGACGAAAAGCTTTTAGTGATGAGCCACTCAGGCCATTCAGATCAAATTTTTCATCCTTGAACTGATAATTGATACTTCCTGTTTGAAAAGGAATGGCCTTCAGTAGAGCTCTTCCCAAACTGGTTTTCCCAGATCCACTCTCTCCTACAAGACCAACAATCTTTCCAGTTGGAATCTCAAAATTAGCTGCTGAAACAGCTGTAAAGCTGCTCCGTTTTAGCAATCCAGCACTGCTTTCGTAAACAATATCCAGATCTTTTACCCTCACGAGAGAATTCCAAGAATCCTGCTCACTCGATTTCGTTGCTCCTGCACGTTTCAACTGAAGTTTTTTGAGACTAGGTACTGCTGCCAGCAAGTGCTTTGTGTATTCGTGAGATGGGGTCAGGAGTGTTTTTTTTACAGGTCCTTCCTCAACAATTTGACCAGATTGCATGACACAAAGATAATCCGCCACTTTTCCAATGACACCAAGATCATGTGTGATGAAAAGCATCGACATTCCGAACCGCTGCCTGAGTTCAAGCAATAGATCGAGTACTTGAGCTTGGATAGTTACATCTAGAGCTGTAGTGGGTTCATCAGCAATTAAAAGTCTGGGTTTGGTGGAGAGTGCTGTAGCAATCATTACTCTCTGGCACATTCCTCCTGACAATTCATGAACGTACTGGCGCAATCGCTGCTCTGGTTTGGTTAACCCCACTTGCCCAAGCCAATGAATAGCTTCTTGCTCCGCCCCGTGTTTGCTGAATCCAAGATGAAGTTGAATCGTTTCCACCATCTGCTTGCCAAGCGAAATTGCTGTAGCAAAACTGGCCATTGGCTCTTGGAAGATCATGGAGATGAGACCACCCCTGAGCTGTCTCAGGGCTTTGGGGGATCGTAACTGCAAAACTGGAACACTCTGTCCGCTATTGTAGAGGTTGATCTGTGAGGGCGATCGATAGATTGCGTTGTTACTATTTAACTGCATGAGGCTCTTGGCAGTAACTGATTTGCAGAACCACTTTCTCCCACCAGGCCAAGTACCTGACCGGCTTCAATATGAAAGCTGACGTTCTTAACTGCTGTAAACCAACCCTCTTCTGTCTTGAAGTCAACCTGCAAATTTTTCACATCAACAAGACGTTCGCTCATCGACCTGCCTCTGAGTAAGGATCAGCCGCATCACGAAGTCCATCCCCAACCAAGACAAAGGCAAGAATCATCAGCACAAAAAAACGACAGGAATGTAGTACCAGAGGAGGCTCTGCTGTACTTCGACATCTTGTGCCTGTGAGAGCAATACCCCAATAGAATTGATAGGCTCCGACAACCCCAGGCCCAGAAAACTCAGGGAGGTCTCAGCTAGAATGATATACGGGATGTTGATGATAGTGTCGACGATGATATAGCTAAGGAAGCTAGGTATCAGATGTCTCCTGATGATTCGACTGGAACTGGAACCAGAGAGTTTTGCTACAAGAATATATTCCTGGTTGCACTCTGCTAGCAGATGAGTTTGTAGTCTTCGCTCTAAGGTAGGGAAATCAAATGCTTCAATGATGAAGGCAATAGCAAAATAGTGAGTTTCAGAACCCCACTCATCTGGCATCGCTACAGCCAAGGCCAAATAAATAGGGATGGGAGGAATGACTCAAACAGCTTCGGTAAAGGTTTGGAGTACAGCATCAATGTGACCACCAAAATACCCAGAGATTCCCCCAACTAGTAATGA